>DATEIK010000053.1:0-8255 GCA_035279065.1 Sphingomicrobium sp.
CAGCAGGCCCAACCGTATTTGAGCGGTTCCAGGCGATTGCCGGCGCGCATGCAGGCGAGCTCGCCTATGTGAACGGCGAGGTCGCGCTCACTTACGGGGAGCTCGAGCGACGAGCGAAGATCGCGCGCGCGCGTATCCTGGCGCTCGGACCTTCGGCCCCCGGCATCGTCGGCATCCTCACCGCCGACCGGGTCAATGCGATGGTCGCGATCCTCGGCGCCGCGGGCTCGGGCCATGCCTATGTGCTCCTCGACGTCAACGACCCGGACAAGCGACTCGCGCATATCCTGGACGAAGCGAAGCCGTTCGCCATTCTCGCCGACGAAGCGCTGCTCACCCGAGCGAAGGGCCTCGTCGGCAAGCGCGGCGGGGTGGTCGACCTCGACAATCTCTCGGCCCAAAAGGGCGACGACAAGCTCGTTCCCGTCCCGGCTTCGCCCGACAGTCTGCTCTACGTGTCCTTCACCTCGGGCTCGACCGGCGTGCCCAAGGGCGTCTGCCAGACCCACCGCAACCTCATCTTCTACGTCGACTGCTATATCCAGACGATGGGAATCGCGGCCGGCAGCCGCATCTCCTGGCTGTTCGCGCACGGCGCGAGCGCATCGAACATGGACATTTACGGGGCGCTGTTCACCGGCGCCCGCCTCTGCGCATTCGAGATCAGGGACCACTCCTTCGCCGCCATGGCCGAGTGGATCGACGAGCAGCAGATCGTGCTGCTCCACACCGTCCCGACGGTGGTCCGCGAGCTGGCCGGGGCAATCCCCAAGGACAAAGTGTTCGAACGGGTCCGAGTGGTCGACCTCGCCGGCGAAATGCTGTTCGCCAACGACGTCGTGCGCATGCGCCCCCACTTCCGCGTCGATTGCCTCATCCTCAATCGGCTCGCCGCGACCGAGGCCTCGTTCATCAGCAGCCTGCCCGTCACCGAGGATCACGAGAGAGCGGAAGGCGCGCTTCCGGTCGGCAAGCCGATGGCCGGCGTCGAGATCGGCATCGTCCGCGAGGACGGAACGCCGGCCGACGCGGGCGAAACCGGTCTGATCGCGATCTCCAGTCCGCACGTCACGCCGGGCTATCTCAATCGGCCCGATCTCAACGCCGAAGTCTTCTCCAATGTGGCGGGCAAGCCCGGCTGGCGATGCTACCGCAGCGCCGACCTTGGTTTCATCGACGAGGCGGGCAACCTCAACTTCATCGGCCGCACGGGATCGCGCATCAAGCTCCGCGGCCAGGCGGTCGACCTGGCGGAAGTCGAGGCGGCGCTTCTCGGCTGCCCCGGCGTAACCGGCGCCGTCGTCCTGCCCCGCGCCGACGCCGGAGAGGAGGCGCAGGAGATCCTGGCCTATCTCACCCTCGCGCCAAACACCGGGCAGGACGCGGGAGAAATCCGCAAGCAGCTGTCGCAGACCTTGCCCGCCTACATGCTGCCGAGCGGCTACGTGCTGCTCGACCAGTTCCCGTACACGGCGACGTCCAAGGTCGATCGGCAGGCGCTCGCCGCTTTGGACCTGGCGCAGGTGCGGTTCCGGCCCGGCTACGTCCCGCCGGAAAACGAAATGGAAGAGAAAGTCGCGGCGATCTTCTCGGAGGTGCTGAATATCCCCGCCCTCGGCAGGCTGGACGATTTCTTCCTGCTCGGCGGCGATTCCCTGTCGCTGGTCAACTTGCAGATCCTCGCGACCGAGACCTTCGGCCAGCAATTGGCCGAGCTTCACGAGGACGCGACTGTCAAGGGCGTGGCCGAATGGCTGGCGACGCATCAGGCCGGCGGCGAGATTCAGGCGCCGATCCTGCTCCCGATCCGGACCGAGGGGACCAATCCGCCCCTCTTCATGGTCCACGGGCGGCGCGGCCAGGCGCATGTCGGCCCGCACTTCCTGGAGCTGCTCGGGCCAGACCAGCCGCTCTACGCGCTCCAGGCCCGCGGTCTCGACGGCAAGCAGGAGCCGCTTCCAACGATCGAGGCGATGGCCGCCGAATATGTCGCGGCGGTCAAGACGGTGCAGCCCAAGGGCCCCTACTTCCTTGGCGGCTTGTGCGCGGGCTGCTTCGTCGCGCTCGAGATGGCGCGGCTGCTCTACCGCGAAGGCGAGAAATTCTACGCGCCGATGCTGATCGACCCGCCGCGGCCCAACTTCAAGAAGGTCGTCGTGGACGTCACCGATGAGCTGTTGCTTCGCCAGTTCGAGCGGCGCGCGAAAACGGGAACGTGGAAGGTCGACCTCCACAACAAGGACGCGGTCCAGGCCGCGATCGGCGTCGCCCGCGCGTTCGAGGCGGCGCTTCGCGCATACGATCCGCGGCCGTTCCCGGTTCGCTCGCTGATCATCGCCACGGTGAAGCGCTGGCGTAACCGGTTCAGCGTCAAGAAGGTCTTCGGGCAGCGGGTTCACGTGCTGCTCATCGACGGCGGCCACGGCGACATCCTGTCGGCCGACAACCGGCAATTCGCGGGTGCCGTGCGGTTTTGCATCGCCCACGTCGCGAAGGCGGCGAAGGCGTACCAGGCGAAACTGGCGACCGCCGGCGCCTCGACGCCGAGACCGACGCGAGCGAAGCCGAAAAGGCACGCCGCGAAAGTGCGGGAACCGGTCTAGGCGGTCAGGCTCTGCGCCGTGGTGGCCAGGTCAGCGGCCGGCTGGGCCGGCACCCACTTGTCGCCGTCCTTCTCCCACCACTGGTCGATCCGGGCCGGCGTCGCGCCCTCGCGCTTGCTGCCGGTCAGGTTGACGAGGATCTTCTGGCCGGCGAGCGCATCGTTGGTCTTGGCAAGCTTGGCGATGGCGGCAACCGCGGTTCCGGCGGACTCGCAAATCCTGATGCCTTCATCCTCGAGCACGGCGGCCTGCGCCGCGCGGATCTCATCGTCGGTCACGGCGACCATGGTGCCGCCGCTTTCGATCACGATCTCCCGGATCATCGGATAGACCCGGCTCGGGTTGCCGCGGAGGATCGCTTCGGCGATGCCGTGCGGCCGCTTGACGATGTGGTGGGGCTGGATCGTCTCGCTGCCCTCGTCCCATGCCTGGACCATCGGCCGACAGCTCATCTGCTGCGCGCAGAGCAGGCTCGGCACCTTGTCGGCGTGGCCGATCGCGACCGCTTCCTTCGCGGCCTTATAGACGCCGTGCACGCCCATCGCGCTCGACACGCCCTGGACGTACCAGTCGATCGAGCGCGAGACTTGCTCGAGCGCTTCGAGCCAGGGGAGCTTGAGACCCTCGCGGCGGCCGAGGTTGAAGAAGCCGCGCTCGGCAGTAAGGCCGTGGCCTTCCGCATATTTGATCGAATGGTCGCCGGCGTCGACGAAGCTTGCTTCCTTCAGCACATGGTGCCGGACCTGCGGCGTCGGCGCGTAGTGGACGCGGTCCTTGAAGTCCTCGGCGGTGAACAGCTCCATCTGCATCTCGGGAATCTGCCCCATCGCCTGGGCGTAGCCGGTCGAGCTGTTCCCGGTCGACGACGTGCAGAAGTGGCGAACGCCGCCCTCGTAGAGGAAAGGCAGGGCGACCGCGGCCATGCGGTCCTTGGTCGTCCCGGTGCGGTTCTCGGTCTCGTCCTTGAGGTAGAGTTGGTTAAGACCGTAGCGGCGGCCAAGGGTGCGGGCGTGGACCGTGCGCGTGCGGATGCCGGGCGCGAGAAGGGTCTCGTCGCGCACCGGGATCAGGTCAAAATAGCGTTGGTGCGGGTCGTCGCTGTCGCGCAGCCTGACGTTGGCGAGGTCGAAGCGGGCTTCGATCAGCCCACCGCAGGCGCAGAAGGATGCATAATCCGCCGGTTGCTCGGCGCCGCAATCGTTGCATTTCAGCGTATAATGTTCTGCCATTTTACCCCGTCGCTCGGCTCGGTGAGACAGGAGCGAATTCCGGCAGATCGCCGCCCGCGTCCATCATTTGGATGAGACTTTGCGCAGCCCATGCCGAAAGCAAGATGCCCTTCCCCCCTAGGCCATTGATGATCCAGCCGTTTTCGTAACTAGGCGAGCGGCCGACGACGGGCAAGCCGTCGCAGGTCGAGGGCCGCGCCGCGGACGAGCGGGCGATGACTTGCGGTGGACCCCATCCCGGCATCAGCGAGCGAGCGCCGGTGAGCAGCTCCTGCTCGATCGCATCGCTGGATTCGCCGAGCGGCCCTTCGCGGCGGCTCGTGCCGCCGATCCAGAAGTCGCCGCGATCGTGCTGATAGATTGCGGTCAGCCCATGGCTGACGTCGGCGGCCGGCGGCCGATCGTCGGATTTGACGAGCAACAGGTCGCCAATGAGGGGGGTAACCTCGACCACATCGCCGGGCTCCCAGCCCGCGACGTCGCGGCCCGCCCAGGACCCCGCTGCCATGCACAGTCCGCAGACCTTCACGCGCCCTTCGCCCCAGTCGATCGCGACAATGCGGCCCAGTCTCGTTTCGATTGACCGAAGCCCGGCGGGGATGACCTTCGCTCCCATCATCTCGGCCGATGCGAGCAGGGCAAGACGATAGCGCTCGGCATCAACCCGGACGTTGCCTCGGGTCATCAGCCCGCCGACCCAGGATGGATCGACCCGCGAGTCCCATTGAGCGATCTCGGCGGCGTCCATCCAGCGGCCGGAGAAGCCGTCGAGCGCGTTGTAGAAATCGACGTAGCGCCGAAGGTCGTCTGCCTCCGCATCGTCGCGGGCGAGGAACAGGCGATCAACGACGCGCCAGCCGAAGTCGATTCCAGGCGCCGCGCCAACGTCTTGGCGCTGCGACTCGTGGAGGCCAAAGGCGTCGCGGTAGAAGCGCTCCATTGCGCCCGGGAACCCGGGCCCATGCAGCGGGTTGATGCCGCCCGGGTTCCAGCCGGTCGCGCGGCCCGGACGTGCGTCGTCAATGACGAGAACGTCGCGCCCGAGGCGAGCCAGGCGGTAGGCGAGGCTCGCTCCGGACATTCCGGCACCGATGATCGCAAACGGAGCCGCCACTTAGAGCGCGGGCGCGGAAACCACGCGGCCGACGCATTCGCCGAGCCCGATGCTGGTCGCGCCCTCAGCCTCGCACCAGGCGCGCAGCGTCACTTCGTCGCCGTCCTCGAGGAAGCTGCGCATCTCGCCCGTCGCCAGCTCGATCGGCTGCGAGCCGCCGCGGCTGATCTCAAGCAGCGATCCCAGGCCCTGGTTGTCGCTGGTCGAGAGCGTGCCTGTGCCGATCAGGTCGCCGGGCTGAAGGTTGCAGCCGTTGGCGCTGTGGTGGGCGACGATCTGCGCCGCGCTCCAATACATCGCGGCGTCGGCCGAGCCGCGCGAGAGCAGGTGCGGCGGCAGGTTCGCCTCGCGCATCTGCGCGGTGGTCAGCGTGACTTCGAGCTCGATCGCGAGCGCGCCCGTTTCCCGGTCCTGCGGGTCGTCGAGGTAGGCCAGTGGCGCTGGATCACCTTCGGGCCGCGGCGGCATCGCCTTGCGGAACGGCGCAAGCGCTTTCGGGCTGACGATCCATGGGGACACACTGGTCAGGAAATTCTTGGCTAGGAACGGTCCGAGCGGCTGATATTCCCACGCCTGGAGGTCGCGCGCCGACCAATCATTTAGCAAGCAGAAGCCGGCGATGTGATCCGGCGCTTCGCCGATGGGGATGGGCGATCCGAGCTCATTGCCGCGGCCGATCCACAAGCCAAGCTCGAGCTCGTAATCGAGGCGCTGGCTCGGCCCGTATTCGGGCAGCTCGGCGGTCGGCGGCTTGCGCTGGCCGTTGGGACGGATCACCGGCTCCCCGCTCGCCCGCACCGAGCTTGCCCGGCCATGATAGCCGATCGGCACATATTTGTAGTTGGGCAGCAGCGGATTGTCGGGGCGAAACTGCTTGCCGACGTTGGTCGCGTGGTGAATGCCGACGTAGAAATCGGTGTAATCGCCGATCAGGCACGGGACGTGCAGCCGCACCTCGCTCTGGCCGATCAGCTGCGGCTCGACATCGTCGCGATACCGCTCGTCGGACAATAGCTCCGTCAGGTGATCTCGCAGGTCAGAGTTCGCCTGGTGCCCCCGCGCCAGCCAGGCATTGAGGACGGGCTGGGCTAGGTCATCACGCCAGTCGTCGTCGAGCAGGTCGGCGATTCCGGCGAGGTCGAGCACATAGTCCCCGATCGCAACGCCTGGCCGGCGGCGCCCTTTGGCCTCCGAAAAAATGCCGAGCGGCAAATTCTGGACCGGGAAGTCGCTGCCATGCGCGCTTCCGACCCAGCTTTCGTCGGTCACGGTAACTTGGCCTTGGGGAAGCCCGCCCATGCCTGGTCGTAGTCGGGCTGGGCGCGGTCGAGCGCGAACTGCGTCGGCCGGTAGGGCCAGCAGCTCTCGACCATGAAGGCGAGGGTGTTCTCGATCTTTGCGGGCTTGAGATCCGCGCCACTGGCCTTTTTCCAGCTGTCGACGTCGGGTCCATGCCCGCTCATCAAATTGTGGAGGCTCAAGCCCCCGGGCGCGAAGCCTTCGGCCTTCGCGTCATAGGCGCCGTGGATCAGCCCCATCGCCTCGCTCATCACGTTGCGGTGGAACCACGGCGGCCGGAACGTGTCTTCGGCCACCATCCAGCGCGGCGGGAAGATGACGAAATCGGCGTTGGCGCGGCCGGGAATGTCGCTTGGGCTGGTGAGGACGGTGAAGATCGACGGATCGGGATGGTCGAAACTGATCGTCCCGATGGTGTTGAAGCGCGCAAGCTCGTAGCGGCACGGCGCATAATTGCCGTGCCATGCGACGACGTCGAGCGGCGAATGGTCGAGCGTCGTGATCCACAGCGACCCCAGGGACTTCTGGACGACCTCGGTCGGCTCGTCGCTGTCCTCGAACCACGCCACCGGGGTTTCGAAATCGCGCGGGTTGGCGAGGCCATTGGACCCGATCGGCCCGAGGTCGGGGAGGCGAAACGGCGTACCATGGTTCTCGGCGACATAGCCGCGTGCCTCGCCATCCACCTCGACGCGGAACCTGATCCCGCGCGGAACGAGCCCGACCCAGCCCGGTGCCAGTGTCATTCGGCCGAGCTCGGTCACGACCTGGATCGTGCCCGATTGCGGCAGGATCAGGAGCTCGCCGTCCGCATCGACGAACAAACGGCGCTCCATCGATTTCGAAGCGCGGTAGAGGTGCACCGCCACGCCTTCGAGGTCCTCGGGCGAGCGGTTGACGAGCATGGTCACGAGGCCGTCGACGAAGTCCGCGCCCTCGGGAAGGTCGCCCGGCGGGTTCCAGCGCAGGCGGTTCGGAGCCAGCGGCTCCTTGACCGGCCCCGGCGCGAACAGCTTTGCGCCCTCGTAGCGCGCATAGGGCCGATGATCGGCAGTCGGCCGCATCCGGTACAGCCAGCTGCGCCGGTTCTCGTGCCGCGGCGCGGTGAACGGGCTGCCCGACACCTGCTCGGTGTAGAGACCGTAGGCGGGTCGCTGCGGCGAGTTGCGCCCCTTGGGCAGAGCGTCGTCCACGGCCTCAGTTTCGAAATGGCCGCCAAACCCGGTCAAGTATCTGAGCGCGTCGGTCATGACGCGCGGTTAGTGCGTCGGCCGCACAAACTCAAACGGGCGCGGCTCCATGGAAGAGCCGCGCCCGCGATCGAGGCGGGGACTCGCGGACCCGCCTCGCGAAACGCTCACATCATCTCAACTGTGGTTGACGTTGACGTCGATCGTGTCGGGAACGTTGACGTTGGTGGTCTTGCCTCCGAGGCCAAGTTGGCCGCGGAACAGGAACAAGAGCACCAGCACGATGATGATCAGCAACACGACCGCGAGCACACCGCCGCCTCCGCCGCCGCCGTTGCCGGTTTCCACCACGGTCGTGTGTTCGCGCTCCGTGCCGTTGTCGTCGGCCATGGAAACTCTCCCTGCTTTGCCTGTTGTTGTTGCGAAACGAACGAACTTTGGCGGACCGGGTTCCGCGAGGGAGAAATGGATGAAAAAGACCCTAGCCGTGATGGGCACGATGCTCGTTGCCTCGTGCGGGCAGGCCAACCAGGCCGGGAACGAACAAAATGCGACCGTACAAGCTGGCGCGCCGGAAGCGCCTGTCGCGCCGCCCCCGGCGCCGGAAAATGCGGCGGCGAACGTCAGACTGCCCGACGATCGAACGCCACTGGAGGAGCCGAATGGCCCGATCGAGCCGAAGAGCGCCGAGGCTGCGGGACAGGTCGTGCAGCATTACGGCGCGCTGATCGAGCAAGGCCGTTGGGCCGAATCGTGGACGTTCTGGTCGAACGCGAATTCGGCGAAGACATTCGACCGCAACTGGCGGGATGATTCCGAA
>DATEIK010000054.1:0-5515 GCA_035279065.1 Sphingomicrobium sp.
CTCGACCGGCGCCAGATCAGCGCGATCTGGCGCGAGCCGTGGGCCGAGCGCAGCGGCTTGGCGTCGACCTCGGTGCCATCGAGGATCCCGGCCTCGATCGCGATCGCTGGGATGAAGGTCAGGCCAAGCCCGTTGTCGACCATCTGCACGAGCGTGTGCAGCGAGGTCCCCATCATCGCCGCGTGGGCGCGCAGGTCGGGCCGGTTACACGCCGACAGCGCATGATCTTTGAGGCAATGGCCGTCCTCGAGCAGCAGCATGCGGCTATCGTCGATGGCACTGACGTCCACCACGGCGTCGCCTGGCGCCTCGCCGCGCGGGAAAGCGACGAACAGCGGATCGTCGAACAGCGGCGCGCAGTCGACGTCGCCGCAGCCATAGGGCAGAGCCAGCAGCACGCAATCGAGCTGGCCGCGGTGCAGCGCCTCGCACGCCGCCTGGCTGGTTTCCTCGCGCAGATACAGTCGCAGGCTCGGCCATTCGCGGCGAAGGCGCGGCAGCATCGCCGGCAACAGGAAGGGCGCGATGGTCGGGATGACGCCCATCCTGAGCTCGCCGTGGAGCGGCCGGCCTTCGGCGCGGGCGAGTTCGGCCAGCTCCTCGGATTCGCGCAGCACCTTCACGGCCTTGTCGGCGATTTTCTCGCCGAGCGCGGTGAAGCGCACGACGCGCCGCGTGCGCTCGACCAGGGTGATGCCGAGCAGGGTCTCGAGCTCCCGCAGGCCCGCGGACAGTGTTGACTGCGTGACGTAGCAGGCGCTCGCGGCTCGCCCGAAATGGCCGTGCTCGCGCAGGGCGACCAGATATTGCAGCTGCTTGATGGTCGGCTGGTGGACCGTCATTTTAATCGACTGTGCCAATCATAACCGCCAATATAAGGCAAGCAGTCGATTTCGGCCAGCCGTTCAGGCCCCGGCGAGAAGTCGCCCCCCGACCACGAGCAACACCGCAGCGAGTACCGGCGTCAGCAGCTTGTCTGAGGCTCGGCTGCCGATCAGGCTCCCGGCGATCACTCCGGGGATCGAGCCCACCAGCAATGCGCCCATGAGCATCAGATTCACCGATCCCATGAACCAGTGGCCGATTCCGGCGATGAGCGTCAGCGGCACCGCGTGGGCGATATCGCTGCCGGCGATGCGCGCGACCTTGAGCTTGGGATAGAGGATAAGCAACGCCGTGATGCCGAGCGCGCCCGCGCCGACCGAAGTCACCGAAACGAGGACGCCGAGAACGAGGCCGAGCACGACCGTCAGCACGGCGATCGTGCGCGGGCCGGTCTCGCGCATCTTGGGCTTGGCCCAGGCGACGATCTTGGCGCGAAACAGCGTCGAGACGCCGGTGATGACCAGCGCTCCGCCGAGCAAGGCATTGAGCAGGCTCGACGCGGAATCGCCGAGCGTTCCATTGCGGCCCATCAGGTACAGGGTGGCGATCGCGCCGGGCATGCTGCCGGTCGCGAGCAGCGCGACGATGCGCCATTCCACGGTCTTGCGCTTGCCGTGAACGGCGGTCCCCACGGTCTTGGTGACCGACGCATAGAGGAGGTCGGTGCCGACCGCCGTCGCGGGATGGAAGCCGAAGAGGAGCACCAGCAGCGGCGTCATCAGCGAGCCGCCGCCGACCCCCGTCAGGCCGACGAGCATGCCGACCAGGAAGCCGGCCAGCGAATAGAGCGGGTTATAAGCGGAGAGGATCGCGGTCTTCCGCTATCGAATGTTCTGGAAACGCATGAAAATGCTGCGAATTACCCCTGTGTGGCGGAGCGATGTGCCGCAACCTCGTGGGTTCGGCAAGGTCTCTCGTCGGGACTCCCGCATGGACCGGCTGGAATTTGTTTCGCCAGCCACTTAAATTGGGCGCGCAACGGCAAGAGGTCCAAGAAGCTTGCAGTCCGGCCTGATTTCCTATCTCGACTCCGTGAAATCGCGCGATCCCGCGGCGCGTTCGCGCTGGGACGTGCTGTTCTATCCAGGAGTGCTGGCGCTTGGCCTGCACCGCGTCGGCCACTGGCTGTGGGAAGGACGGCTGTTCTTCCTTGGCCGGCTGGTCAATCACCTCGCGCGCTTCCTCACCGGCATCGACATCCATCCCGGCGCGAAGATCGGGAAGCGCTTCTTCCTCGATCATGGCTTCAGCGTGATTGGCGAGAGCGCCGAAATCGGCGACGACGTCACCATCTACCAGCACGTTACGCTGGGCGGGACGAACCCGACGACCGGTGTCGGAGGCAAGCGCCACCCGACTCTGCGCGACGGCGTGGTCATCGGCTCCGGGGCGCAGGTGCTGGGTCCGATCAAGGTCGGCGAGGGCGCCAAGATCGGCGCCAATTCGGTCGTCACCAAGGATGTCGCGCCCGGCCAGACCGTCGTCGGCATTCCCGCCAAGCCGGTGCCGGTGGACGTCGTCCACTACAGCCCCGGCTTCATGCCTTACGGCACTCCGTGCGGCGAGGACATCGACCCGGTCCGCGCGCGCCTCGCCGAGCTCGAACGCGAGATCGAGGAGCTACGCAAGGAATTGAAGGTGCTGAAAGCCGCTCGCCAGCCCCAGCCCAAGGTCAAAAGCGCTTGAGCGTCATCGCGCCGTTCCCGCCCCAATGGGACCGGCGCCCAATCGCCACTTTCGACCGCCAGGAATTGAAGCGCATTCTGGACCTCTATGGTCGCATGGTGATCGCTGGCCACTGGCGCGACTATGCGCTTCGGATCGACCCCGACGTCGCGGTGTTCGCGGCCTTTCGGCGCCATTCGGAAAGGCCCGAAATCCGCATCGAGAAACGCCCCTCGCTTCGGCTGAAGCAAGGGGCGTTCGCATTGGTCGGCGAGCATGGCGTGGTGCTCAAGCGGGGCCACGAACTTCAGCCCGTGCTGGCCCCGCTCGAGCGGCGGCTCATGCGGCTGGTTGGGTAGCCACCGCCGGACGATCGAGGATCGGCAGCCGCTCGCGGAGGCTTTCGGGCAGCGGCTGCACGATCGTCCGCCGCGCCTGGTGCCAGAAGGCCGACAGCAGCAACAGCGCCGAGCCGATCAGGAGCGCGGTCAGCGCGACGTTCAATTCGACCGCGCCGAACTGCTTGAACAGCTCGGTTAGCGCGTAGAGCACGTAGGCCAAAGCGGACACGAGAAGCGCGCGGCGGTCGATAGCCAGCGCCGTGAGCCCCAGCGCGACATAAAGCACGACAACCACCAGGCCTTCGCCGATCGTCGCATTGCCGTCGTTCAGGCCGAGCAGTGTGAACACTGGATGGACGATCATCGGCGCGGCGAGCAGGTGCAGCCAGAAAGCGACGTCCGAGCGGCGGGTCAGGCGCGCGCGATCCGACGCATCCCACCACATGGCGAACAGGAACATGCCGACCCCGAGCAGCAGCACGAAGCCGAGGATGATGTTCTTGGCCTGATCAACATCCTTGCCGAGCGCCGCGACGAGCAGGCCGACGAGGATTCCGGCAACCGAGGCGGCCCCGGCGGCGACGGTGATCGGAACCCGGAAATTGCGCCAGTGCAGCCAGGCCGCGCCCGCCGCAACTGCTGCGGAGGCCGCGGCAATCACTCCGCCGAGCGCCTGGTTGTTGTTGAGCGCATCTTCGCCGACCCCGAGCACGAGCGCGAAAGCGACCGTCATCAGGACGCCGCCGACGAATCCCAGCAGCAGCAAGATCGAGGGCAGCGCCATCCGCCGCCTGGCGGTGAAGAACAGAGCGAGCGCCCACGAAGTCACCCCGACGAACAAGGGTGCAAGGAACGATGGGCCGTCGCCGTCTATGGCGAGACCTGAGCGCTGCCCGACCCACTGCCCGATCCACCCGACCGCGAACAGCAGGATCGCGGCGGCGATCGACACGAAAATGTCGTTGAAACCCGTGATCAGGCGGAACTGCTCTTCGTCGGGAATCGCCGCGACGCGCTGTCCCGCGACATATTGGCGGAGCGCGTCGGCGGCATCGGCGCTGATCGCACCCGCCGCGACGGCGTCGTCGAGCTCTTGCTGGCTGTACATCCTTGTCCTCCCTGTTCGGGCCCCGGACGAGGAATAAGCCTTAGTGTATTATCGTGTCAATACACCATGACGCGGCGCGTCAGCGGCAGATCACCCGTCGGCGGTCGATCGCCCGGCCGACGAGTGCGCCGCCGACAGCGCCGAGGATGGTCCCCGTCGCGCGCTCGCCATGCGTGTCGATGGCTCGACCGACGAGGGCGCCCCCGGCCGCGCCGACGATCAGGCCGGTGGTGCCGTTCGACCGGTGGCAGCGCAGCCGCCCCTTCGAGTCCCGCCAGACCTTGCCCTGGTAATAATGGGTGCGGGCCGTAGCGGGTGTCTCGACGGTGGGTATGGCGAGGCCGGTGACCGCGAGAGCGAGCATGATTTTGCGCATGAAGTCCCCCTTGTGGTTTCGGCGGGACAACAATCCAACGAACGACTGCTGTCAAACCCCGGACAACCGCGTTAACGGTGAACGGGTGCCGACGAAGGAACAGCCTCTTCCTCGCGCCGTTGAGGCCGGCATGGGGAAACAACTGATCGTCATCTCGTCCGTGCTGCTTGCCGGCTGCGCGGCCATCGAGCCGCAGGGCGGGGCGCCCGTCGCGCTGGTCAATTCGAGCGGGCAGAGCGTCGGCACCGTCCGCGCCTGGCAGACCGCGGGCGGAGTGAGCTTCCGCATCGAGGCGGGGGGGCTTCCGCACGGCGTTCACGGACTTCACGTGCACGCCGTCGGGCGCTGCGACCCGCCCGATTTCGCCAGCGCCGGTCCGCACTGGAACCCCGCGGCACGCAAGCACGGCATGAACAACCCGGCGGGACCGCACGCGGGCGACCTGCCCAACGTCGAGGTTGCTGCGAACGGCGTGCTTGGCGCCACCGTGACTCTGCCCGCGGCGAGCATGGCCGCGCTGATCGACGCGGACGGCGCGGCCCTCGTGCTCCACGGCCAAGCCGACGATTATGTGACCGACCCGAGCGGCAACAGCGGCCCGCGGATCGCCTGCGCCGTGCTCCAGCCGGTCGCCGAGATCCGCTAGGCTTACCTCCAGATCGGACGCACTTTCGCGCGGCGCTCGGGCCCGCGCGGATTAAGCAGTGCGCCGTGACCCAGGCCAACCGCTGCGAGCGCCGAAGCGAGCGCGTGCCGCTCAGCGCCGAGGTTGCGCTGCGCCGGTCGGGTCAGCTCAACTTCCGCACGAGCGTGTTCGACCTGTCGCAACACGGCTGCCGGATCCAGTTCGTCGAGCGCCCGACCCTCGAGGAGCGGGTGTGGGTCAAGTTCGACGGCCTCGAAGCGCTCGAGGCACAGGTGTGCTGGGTCGACGGCCTGAAGGCAGGCCTCGCCTTCGCCATGCCCATCCACGCCGCGGTGTTCGAGCAGCTGCTCGCTCGCCTGCAGGTCTAGAGCGAGGTCATTCGCGAGGTCGTCGAGGCAGCCGCGCAATGAGCCGCGTGCCCTGCCAGATCTCGCATTCCTGCCCGTCCATCAATTCCTTCGCGACCTCGATCGCGGCCTTGTCGTCGTCGGCGT
>DATEIK010000055.1:0-3452 GCA_035279065.1 Sphingomicrobium sp.
GGACCAACCCGGCGCGCCCGGTCTGGCAATCGAACAAGGTCCCGACCGGAACCTATTTCGCCGATTGGGTCGCGCCTTATGCGCAAAAGGCCTTCGATGCCGATTTCGGCGAAGTGAAGGTCCGGACCACGCTGGATGCGAGCCTGCAGCGCATCGCGGTCCGTGCGATCGACCGCGCGGGCCTCGGCAAGGCCCAGGCGGCGCTGGTCGCGATGCGGCCCGACGGGACCGTCGTCGCCATGGTCGGGGGCAAGAACTACAAGGATTCGCCGTTCAATCGCGTCACCCAGGCGCGCCGCCAGCCGGGCTCGGCGTTCAAGCTGTTCGTTTATCTAGCCGCGCTGCGTTCGGGGTGGACGCCAGACAGCCTGATCGAGGACGAGCCAATCACCATCGACGGCTGGACGCCGGTCAACAGCGATGGCGTCTATCGCGGCCAGATCACGCTGCGCGAAGCGTTTGCGCGGTCGAGCAACGCCGCCACCGTGCGGCTGTCGGAGGCAGTCGGGCGCGACAACGTCATGCGCGCCGCGCGCGACCTTGGCATTTCGACGCCGCTTCCCGACAAGCCCAGCCTGGCGCTCGGGACCGCCGGAGTCAGCCTGCTCGAGCTGACCGGCGCTTACGCGGCGGTCGCCGGCGGGCGCTATCCGGTGACCGCGCGGGGCTTGCCGGAGAAGGACGAGCCGGAAGGTCTATCCGCGCTTTTCAATCGCCAGGGCGTGCTCGACGAGCACCGTGACTGGGTGCCGATGCTCGACCTGCTCTATGCCGCCGCGAACAACGGCACCGGGCGCCGCGCGGCGCTCGCGACGCCGACCTTCGGCAAGACCGGCACGACGCAGGAAAACCGCGATGCAGTGTTCGTCGGTTTCGCCGGCAACCTGGTCGTCGGGGTGTGGGTCGGGCGCGACGATAACGGCTCGCTCGGCAAGATCAGCGGCGGGACGGTGCCGGCGCAAATCTGGCGCAATTTCATGACCTCGGCGCTCGCCGTCGACCATGAGCGCGGCCCCGAGCTTCCGGCGCAATTCCGCGCTCCCCGCCGCGAGCTCAAGAGCCCGCTGCCGCCCGACTGGAGCAATGGCACGAAGGACCTGCGCGACCTTGCCGAGCGATTGAAGGAGCTGCTCAGCGACCACTGATTTTCCGAAACGCGGTTAATGCTTTGTAATGTCGGGAAGCCGCCGTTTTAACGAGTTTTCAACCAGCACCGCCGAGATTCCGGCCTCGACCTGCCCGAGTGCAGCGCAGGTGGGGAGTGACTTCGCACGAGCTTGTCGGGAGACCGGAGATGAAGAAGTTTGTGAAGCTTCTGAAGAATATGGATGGCGCGACCGCCATCGAATACGGCCTGATCGCAGCGCTCATCGCCGTCGCGGCGATCGGCGCGATGCAGGGCATCGGCAACAAGCTGAACACGACGTTCAACAACGTCGCGAACAACCTGGCTTCGAGCTAAGCCTCGCAAGACAGCTGAACAAGCGAACGGCGGTGCCTTCGGGCGCCGCCGTTTTCTTTTTGGCTCAGCGCGGCTGCGGCTGGGCCGGGTCGATCGGCAGCGTGGTCTGGGTCGTCGGCGCATAGACCGGCGCGTTCGACGGTACGACGCCGGGATGCGTGCCGACGCGATGAACGATGCGCGGCGTCACCACGATGTACAGCTCGGTCTTGGTCTTGGTGCTGCGGTCGGTGCGGAACGCCTGGCCGATGAGCGGCAGGTCGCCGAGCAGCGGGACCTTGGTCTTGGTCGTGGTGTTCTCGTCCTGCGTCAGGCCGCCGATGACGAAGGAATCGCCGTCGCGCACCGTGGCCGAGGTCTCGGCCTCGCGCTGGCTGATCGTGGGATAGCCCTGACTGACGCCGGTGACGCTGGAGACGACGCAGAAGACGTGGCTGGAGACGAAGCCGTCGCCGCTCACCCGCGGCGCGATCTGTAGAGTCACCCCGACGTTCACGTACTGGACTTGCTGCGACACGCCATTGACGCCCGACAGCGTGATTGCGGTCAGGATCGGGATCGCGTCGCCGGTGATGATCTTGGCGGTGGATCCGCTCTGAGCGGCGATGCGCGGCCGCGAGACGATGCGCCCGTTGCCCTTGCTGATCTGCGCGTAGAGGGCGGCCTGGAAGCCGGCGCTGGTCACGTGGCCCGAGCAGTTCGAGCCGCTGGAATCGCAGCCCTGAATGACGCCCGGGATGATCGCCTCGCCCGAATGGAAGGTGACGAGCCCGATCTGGCCGTTGGCGTTGGCGAAATCGATGCCGAGCGCCTTTTCGCCCCTCTCGGTCAGCTCGACGAATTGGGTTTCGATGACGACGCTGTCGACCGGGATGTCGATCTGGGCGATCATCGCCTTCATCCGCGCGATCCGCTCGGGCGAGCCCTTGAGCCAGACGGCATTCAAGCGGCGGTCGATGCCGATCGAAGCGTCGACCGACTGGCCGAGCGGCTCGTCGCTTCCGCCCGGCGGCTGAGTCGTCGGCTGCGGGTTGTAATTGTTGCCCGTCAGGCTGTTGGAGCCGAAGCCCGGCTCGCTCGGGATGAACACGTCGTTGGACTTGACCGTGAGGCCGTCGGTCAGGAGCCCAACCACTTCGGACACGTCAGCGTATTTCAACAGGACCAGCTCATAGCCGTCCTCGCCGAATGCCGGCTCGTAAGCCGGGGGAAGACCGGCAGACGGTCCGGCCGCCGCGGCCTGGTTGCCGTAATCCTTCGCCACCTTGCCCGTGGAAACGGTGATCTCGACGGTCCGGCCGCCGGTCTGGACCGCGGAGACGGTCGCCGCGCGGCTGACGCCGAAGCGCATGATGAGGACGGTGTCGGCCTGCTCGAAGCTGATGCCGCGCACCAGGCCCTTCATGCCCGACGGCTGGACCGCATGCGGTCCGCGGCTGGCGAGCGCGAAGCCGATCGACGGCTGGTTGGGCTCGCTGGCGATCGGCGCGAAGCTGGTCGCAGTCGGGTCGAACGACAGCTCGAAGCGGGATTCGTCGGCGCTTTCGCTCAGCAGACGGACGTTCGACAGGACCACCGGGACCGGCTGCGGACGCGTCTGCGCCTGAGCCGTTTGCGGCGCGACCAGCAACAGGAAAGCCGCCGCAACCTGCAATGCGACGGCGCGGGCCAGCGTCAGCTGTTCAAGGAACGGAAGGAAGCGAGTCATCAAATCGGTTCGAACGAAAACCGGATTTCCTCAAAACGCAAGTGCGGGCGCCGCGAAGAACGCCCGCACTCGATCGAAAGTGAGCCTCAGTAAGCAGTGACGCCATTCGGCGTGCCGAGCCCGGTCGGGCCGTCATAGCCGATCGCGCCAGTGCACAGGTACGTGCCGCCGCAGCTGCCGTTGGTGCCGCTGGTAACGTCGAAGTGCGACGTCGACTTGTAGAGGTTGGTATTGTTGGAGTCGGAGACGCCGTTCACCCCGTAAATGCCGGCAATGAGCGGA
>DATEIK010000056.1:0-24822 GCA_035279065.1 Sphingomicrobium sp.
GATCGCCGAGGCGAAGGCCCTGGTTAAGGAAAAGCGCGAAATCCTTGATGACTATGTGCGGACGGTCGAGGTGCCGTACCATCGGATTGCGACCCTGAGCGCGATGGAGGCCTTGCGGATCAAGATGGAGTGGCTCGACGAACTCCTCTACGCCGTCGCCTCGGACCAGCGGAGTTAACGCCGACTCCTAGAGAATTCCCCCACGGCGACGTCCCTGGGCGGCCGCAACGCTGGGTGGCTTGCCAAGCGCAAAGCAGGGGACTTCCCGGACGACGCGTTCGGACGAAGGAGGGAAGCGATCGAGCAACGATTGCCGCCGCACGGGTCGCGGCTCGAGCGTCCCTCCGCAATTGATGCAGATATGGTCGAGCCTGGTCGCGCATCGGTGGCAATAGGTACATTCGAACGAGCAGATGAACGCCCCATCGCTTGCCGCCGGCAGATCCCGGTCGCAACATTCGCAGTTCGGGCGCATATTCAACATACAGCCTTGATTTGAGTGGGTGTGTACATCACGGCAAATGCTTTTCCACGAACGACTGTGTGGCAAAGCTAGGCTGAACGAGCGCGATGCATCCATGCGAGTTCAGCGTGTGAATTGGCTTAACGTCGCAGGAATCAGAGGTATCCTCGCCCTTTTGGCTCCAAATTTTAACGTGTCGGAGTAGGGCCGGGAGATCCCACCCGAAGACCAATTCCATTTACGCAGCGCGCCGTACCCGCACTGGTCCTGAAGGAAACGCGAATCGCCGGATAGCCGCCGCCGTTCTTGGCCGGTGCAGGCCGAGCTGGCTTTCGACCCTGGCCGCCTCCTCCAGCGCGGTCGCGGCCTGGGCCAGCGAGCCGCCGAAGCGCTCGTCGACGAGCCTCCGGATCGCGGCTTCCCTGACACGAGGAGTCGGGATTGCGGCGATGTAGACGATCTCGCGGTGACGGCCGCTGGCTCTACGCCTAACCAAGCCTTTGAGAACCAGCCGGTCGAGCAGGGTCCGAATCACGCGCAAGGATCGTTCCTCGGAAAGCCGTTGTTGGACCTCGCGAGGAGTCATCGACGCATGGGTATAGATGATCGCCGCGATTTCCTGCTGGCGCGGTCCGAGCGCCGCGAGCTTGCGATCGAGCGAATGGACGATTTCTTCTCCCTCGCTTCCGATCGCTGGTGAGTCCAATGGCATTGCCCGACCTCGTACTTTGAACCTTCTAAATATGGTGCGAAACGTACTAATTGGCAAGACGGTTCGTCTGTCGAAAGGCCATTGCGTTGATATCCAAAGCTGCTCAAATCGCCGTCCATTCTTAAAGGCAGGAATTGGGGGCGAGATGACTGACGAAGACGCGATCGGCGCGGTGGTCGACGAAATGTATGCGATGATCTCGGGACCCGCGGGGCCGCGCGACTGGTCGCGGCAGGACAATTGCTTCCTCCCCGAGGCACGCCAGGTGCGCACCTGGGTCGACGAGCAGGGGCGGCCGCAGAAGCTTGGCATGAGCCTCGACGAATATCGCGAAAACACGACGCCCTTCTTCGCCGAAAATCCCTTCTACGAAGTCGAGACGAGCCGGCGCATCGACCGCTTCGGGAACATGGCGCACGTGTGGAGCGGCTACGAAGCGCGCAAGTCGCCCGACGACGAGAGCCCCGAACGGCGCGGGATCAATTCCATTCAGCTGTTCAACGACCCCGACCGCGGCTGGCGCATCATCCACATGATCTGGGATAACGAGCGCTAAGCGACTGAAATCCAGTCCAATTCGGATTGAAGCTTAAAGGCGCGGTGATGCGTCGTCGCCTAGCGTCTGCGCCATGGCGTCCCGCATTCCCGTCCAGCGTCCACGTGAGCTTCGCCGCCGCGTTGTGCTTCCCGCGCGCATGCGCATGGATTCGAGCTGGTGCGATGCCTGTATCCTCAACATTTCCTCGCGCGGGCTGATGATCCATGTCAGCCGCGGCGCGCCTGCCGGCGAGACCGTCGAGCTTCGCCGCGGGCATCATGTGATCGTCGCGCGCATCGTGTGGCGCGACGGCTCCCGCGCCGGGCTCCAGTCGGACGATCGCCTGCCGGTCGAGGAAATCCTGACGCTGAGCCAGGCTCCGGCATTGCAGCTGACCGCGGCGGGGGCGTTCGTCGAACGGCGAAAGCAGCCGCGCGCCGCGCACGAGCGTAGCCGTTGGCGAGGACGATGGTTCGAGTTCGCGAGCGTTGCGCTAATCGGATGCAGCCTTGCCGCGACGCTGTTCACTGTGGTCCAGGAGGCGCTGGTCAGGCCGATGGATGCGGTGCGGGCGGCGCTCGGCGGCTGACTCCCTCGCCGGGCGCTGATCGCCACGCTATGGCGCGCGCATGAACCCACTCTACGAGCAAATGGCGACCAGCGTGTTCGAGCGCATGTCGGCGCTCGCCGCAAAGCACGGCGCGGTAAACCTTGGCCAGGGCTTCCCTGATTTTGGCTGGCCGGACGCGATTCTAGACGCGGCGGCGAGGGCGGTGAAGGAAGGCTCGAACCAATATGCGCCGTCGCGCGGGTTGCCCGCGCTGCGCGAGGCGGTCGCGGCGCATTACAACCGCCATTACGGCCAGGATCTCGCAGCCGAGCATGTCTGCGTGACCAGCGGCGCGACCGAGGCCCTGGGTGCGGCGATCCTGGCGACGGTCACGCCGGGCGACGAGGTGATCATCCTGACGCCTGCCTATGACAGCTACGCGCCGATGATCCGCCGCGGCGGCGCGGTGCCGCGCGAGATCGCGCTGCGGCCGCCCGAATGGCGCGTCGACCGCGCGGCGCTCGAAGCGGTGGTGACGCCAAAGACGCGCGCGATGATCTTCAACAACCCGCAGAATCCGACCGGGCGGCTGTTCGACTCGGCCGAGCTCGAGGCGATCGCGTCGTTCGCGCGCGACCATGACCTGATCGTCATCGCCGACGAGGTGTGGGAGCATATCGTGCTTGACGGGCAGAGCTTCACGCCTCTCGCGTCCCTGCCGGGAATGGCCGGGCGGACGATCAAGATCGGCTCGGCGGGCAAGATCTTCTCGCTCACCGGCTGGAAGGTCGGGTGGATGGTCGCAGCGCCCGAGCTCGCCAATGTCGTCGCCCGAGCGCACCAGTTCCTGACGTTCTGCACCGCGCCCAACCTGCAGTCGGCAGTCGCGTTCGGAATGCGCGAGGGCGATGCCTGGATCGAGCCGATGAAGCAGCGCTTCGCCCGCGCGCGCGATGCGATGACCGAAGGGCTGCGCGATGCCGGGTTCACCGTGCTCCACGCGGCCTCGACCTATTTCCTGTGCGTCGACCTGAAGTCGTCGGGCATCGACATGGACGACGAGAGCTTCGCGGTCGCCGCGGTCGAGAAAGCGGGCGTCGCCGTGGTCGCGGTCTCGGCCTTCGCCGAGGAGGACCCGTCACGGCACCTCGTTCGCTTGTGCTTCGGCAAGAAGGACGAGACGATCGACGCGGGCGTCGCGGCGATGGCGCGGGCGAAGGAATTGCTCGCTTGAGCCCGGCGGACGAGGCAGCCGGGCTGCTGGAGCAGTTCGGGATCGACGACGCGGGCGATCTCGCCAGCTTCTCCCCGATCGACGGCGCGGAGATCGGCCGAGTCACGATCGGCGATGCGGGAGCAGCCTGCGAGCGGGCCGCATCGGCATTCCTCGAATGGCGCAGCGTTCCGGCGCCTCGCCGCGGCGAGCTGGTGCGCCTGCTCGGCGACGAGCTGCGCGCCGCGAAGGAGCCGCTCGCGCGCCTCGTCACGCTGGAGGCCGGCAAGATCCTCCAGGAGAGCCTCGGCGAAGTGCAGGAGATGATCGACATCTGCGACTTCGCAGTAGGCCTGTCGCGCCAGCTTTACGGCCTGACCATCGCCAGCGAGCGGCCGAGCCACCGGATGATGGAGCAATGGCATCCGCTCGGGCCGGCGCTGGTGATCAGCGCATTCAATTTTCCGGTCGCGGTATGGGCATGGAATGCGGCGCTGGCGCTGGTGTGCGGCGACCCGGTGATCTGGAAGCCGAGCGAGAAGACGCCGCTGTGCGCCGAAGCCGTGATGGTTCTCGTCCGGCGGGCCCTCGACTTGTTCGGCGATGCGCCGGATGGCCTGGTTCAATTGGTCCAGGGCGAGCGCGACGTCGGCGAAGCGCTGGTCGATGATCCGCGCATTGCGCTGGTCTCGGCGACCGGATCGACCGCAATGGGCCGCGCCGTCGGCCCGCGGGTCGCGCAGCGCTTCGGCCGCGTCCTGCTCGAGCTCGGCGGCAATAATTGCACGATCGTCGCGCCGAGCGCCGACGTGGAGCTTGCCGCGCGTGCGATCCTGTTCTCGGCTGCGGGCACAGCCGGCCAACGCTGCACGACGCTGCGGCGGTTGATCGTGCATGAGGAGGTCGCCGACGCGCTGGTCGCGCGGGTAAAGGAGCTGTTCGCGCAGGCGAAGATCGGCGACCCTCGCGATCCCGACACTCTCATTGGCCCGCTGATCGACCAGGTCGCCTTCGACGGCATGAGCCAGGTCCTTGGCGACAAGCTCCAGCGCGTCGATGGCGTGAGCGGCGGTCATTACGTCCGCCCGGCAATCGTCGAGGTCGATGCGCAGGACGGGCCGATGCTCAAGGAGACGTTCGCGCCGATCCTCTACGTGCTTCGCTACCGCGACTTCGATCAGGCGGTCGCGTTGAACAATGCCGTGCCGCAGGGCCTGTCGTCATCGATTTTCACCAACGACGTGCGCGAGGCAGAGCGCTTCGTTTCCGCGACGGGATCGGACTGCGGGATCGCCAACGTCAACATCGGCCCGTCGGGCGCCGAGATCGGCGGCGCGTTCGGCGGCGAGAAGGAGACGGGCGGCGGGCGCGAAAGCGGATCGGACAGCTGGAAGGTCTATATGCGCCGCCAGACGAACACGGTGAATTACGGCACCGACCTACCTCTGGCCCAGGGCATCCGCTTCGATATCGCCCCATAGGGCGAGGTGCCCCTCGGCCATCAGGCTCGGCCAGCGGTTGCGGAAATCCTTCTTCCAACCGGGCAGTTCGGCCGGCTCCATCGGCGGCGAAATCAGATAGCCCTGGACGAGGTCGCAGCCGAGCTCCTGCACCGCGCGAAGTTGCTCGACGGTTTCCACCCCTTCGGCGGTGGTGATCAGCCCAAGACCGTGCGCAAGATCCGTAATGCCGCGGATGATCAGGCGGCAGTCGCGCGAGCGGTGGACGTCGGCGACGAATGCCTGGTCGATCTTGACCTCCGAGAAGGGCAGCTGGCGCAGCTGCATCAGCGATGAATAGCCGGTGCCGAAATCGTCGATGGCAAGCCCGATGCCCTTGATCCGGAAGCGGGTCAGCGTGTCCATCAACTTGACCAGCGGTTGGGTCGCGCCTTCGGTCAGCTCGAGCACGAGGCGCTCGGTCGGAACGCCGAGCTTGCTGCACATCCTCTCGACCAGGTCCGGGAAGTCGAGGTGCTGGAGGCTGAGCGCGGAGATGTTGAAGGCGATGCTGGCATCGAGCCCGTGGTCGTCGCGCCAGTCGAGCCATTGCTTGAGGATCGTGCGCAGCCCCCACAGCGTCAGGTCGTCGATCAGGCCGTGCTGCTCCGCCAGGGGGACGAAGCGCGAAGGCTCGACCGCGCCGAGCGTGGCGTCCTCCCAGCGCACCAACGCCTCCACCCGCGTGAGGCTGCCGTCGCGGAGGCCCACCTTGGGTTGATAGACCATGCGCAGCTGCTGGTCCTCGAGCGCCCGCGCGAGGCTCGCGACCAGCGCCTTGTCGCCGTTGCGGCTCACGGCACCATGGTCGCGCGAAGCTGGGCGAGGACCGTTTCGAGCTCTTCTAGGCGCACCGGCTTTTCCAGCGGGCCGACCATGGTCAGGCCCAATGCCTCGCCGAGGCGGAAGGCAGACTCGAGCACGCGGCGGTCGAAGCCGCTGACGATCAGCACTGGCGACTTGAAGTCCTGCTCGGCGAGGAAGCGCAGCAGCTCGATCCCGTCCATCCCGGGCATGCCGAGATCGAGCGCGACCATGTCGGGCTGGTTGGCCATGAACTTGCCGCGGAAATCCTCGTCGCGCGAAGTGATGATCGGCTGAAAACCGCAGTCCTCGGCGGCGGTCGCGAGGAATTGCGCAAGCGCCGGCTCGTCGTCGATCAGCAACAGACGCGGCTGCGACATTCGCTCCTCTCTCCCCCGGGGCTTCTTCCGAGTGCGCTTTAATCGCCCTGTGGGTCAACGGGAGAAACGCCTTTTTAACCCTACTTTCCCTAAAGTCCCATTTTGGCGCGATTTTGGGGTGCGCCTGGAGACGGCCGACCATGTTTGCATCGCTGATCCGCAGAAAACCCAGTGCCGAAACTGACGGCGCGAGCGAGGAAGCGTTCGAGTCGACCACGGTTTCGCTGTCGACCGCGGTGCCGCGGCCGGCCGAACGGCGCGGGGGTGAGCGCGTCTCGGCGATGCTCCGCGTGGGCAAGCTGACCACCGCCGCCGGCCAGCAGCAGCTGATCCGTATCAAGAATCTCTCCGCGGGCGGCCTCATGGCCTATATCGGCTCGCCGCCGTCCGTCGGCGACCTCGTCGGCATCGAGCTGTCGTCGGAGACCATCCCCGCGCGGGTGGTGTGGACCCGCGAGGATCTTGTGGGGCTGAAGTTCGACCACAATCTCGACCTCGGCGAGCTGCTCGCCGGCCGCAAGCAGCGCCACGGCTTCCGCGCGCGGCCGCCGCGGCTCGAAATCGCGTGCCGCGCGTCAGTCAAGGTCGGCAAAGTCTATTACAGCGTCGACGTGCACGACATTTCGCTCGGCGGCATGAAGGTCGAGCCGATCGAGGAATATTGCGTCGGCAAGAAGGTCATCGTGGTCGTCGAGAGCTTGAGGCCCATCAAGGGCGAGGTCCGTTGGTATTCGATCCGCCGTGCCGGCATCGTGTTCGACAAGCCGCTCGAGTTCGATGAGCTGGCCGAATGGGTCGGCAAGCGCCTCGAGCTCGCGAGTCTCAAGGCGTCTTACCAAACGCAGTGACGCTTCCTATTTCGCTCCCGCAAGCACAGGAGCGAAGAGACCATGGCCGACGAAATCGCAATCCTCGCGGGCGGATGCTTCTGGTGCACCGAAGCCGTGTTCCTCGACGTCGTGGGGGTGAAATCGGTCGAGAGCGGCTACACCGGCGGGCACGCGGCCAATCCCAGCTACAAGCAGGTGTGCGGCGGCGATACCGGCCATGCCGAGGCGATCCGCGTCACCTTCGACAATGGGGAGCTGAGCTACGACGATCTCCTCGACATCTTCTTCGCGACGCATGACCCCACGCAGCTCAACCGGCAGGGCAATGACGTCGGCACGCAGTATCGCTCGGCGATCTTCCCGCTGAACGCGGAGCAGGAGGCGAGGGCGCGCGCGGCGATCGAGCGCAACAACGCCGACCGGGACGGGCGCATCGTCACCACTATCGAGCCCTTGGGCGAATGGTGGCCGGCCGAGGATTACCACCAGGATTATTGGGCCGGGGAGGGCCAGCGGAATCCTTATTGCCTGGCGACCATCCCACCCAAGCTGCAGAAGCTCAGGAAAAGCTTCCAGGCGCGGGCGAAAAGCGCCTCGGCAACCGCCTAGCGGTGCGCGGCGCGGCGCAAGCGGTCGTTGATCGCCGTGCCGAGGCCGCGGTCAGGCACTGGCGCGACGGCGATGCGGCTCCTCGCGGATGCGTCGGCCACGTGGAGCAGGTTGAACAGGCGGGCCGCGGCTTCGACCAGGTCACCCGACGCGCTTAGCGTGGCATCGCCTTTTATGTCCCTGAAACCGATGAGATACTCGTCGTCCTCCGCGCTTCGGGCGTTGAGGCGGACAGGCTTCGATGGCGCATAATGACTGGCCAGTTGTCCGGGAGCTTCAATCGAAGCGCTTTGCGACTCTGCTGCTTCCACCTCGATCGGGCCGTGACGAAGCAACCGCAGGCTGTCCCCGGTCGCTGCAACAATCGTGGACTCCAGGCCACGCTCCGTCGGGCCGGCGTCGACGATCAGTGGAATTCGTCCGCCAAGGCTCTTGAGCACGTGTTCGGCGCGCGTCGGGCTGATCGCGCCGCTGGCGTTCGCCGATGGGGCGGCGAGCGGACGACCAGTCGCATGCAGCAGCGCGTGCATTGCCGAGTGGGCGGGCACGCGAAGGCCGATCGTCGGCAGGCCGGCGGTGACGAGCGAAGCGATCGGCGCCTCATCCTCGAGCGGCACGACTAGCGTCAGGGGGCCAGGCCAATGCTGCTGCGCGAGCGCGCGTGCCGATGCGTCGAAGGCACCGATGAGCTCGGCTGCGGCGAGATCGGGAACATGGACGATCAACGGGTTGAAGCTTGGTCTTCCCTTGGCCTCGTAGATACGCGCGACCGCCTCGGCATTGGTTGCGTCGGCGGCGAGGCCGTAGACCGTCTCGGTCGCGACAGCGACCGGCTCGCCCGCAAGGATCAGCCGCGCGGCGTCGGCGATACCCGCGTCGGTGAAGGGGAGGACCCGCGTTTGGCATTTCGGTGACAGTTTACTTAATTCCCGAGTGTTTGTGCCCGGCGAATTGGGGACGAGTCCGAATTAAGTAAACTGTCACCGAAATAAGATTAGGCGCTTGTCCGTTCGATCAGGCCCGCCGGGTCGATGCCGAGACGGTTCATCCGTGCGCGAATCTCGGGCCATTCCTCCTCGAGGAACCGCGAGCGCTCGGAATCGCGCAGCCGTGCGCGTGCTCCCGGCGCCACGAACATGCCGACGCCGCGCTTGACGACGATCAGGCCTTCGTCCTGGAACCCCTGGTACGCCTTGGCGACGGTCAGGGGGTTCGCCTGCTCGTCCGCGGCCAGCGCGCGCACCGACGGAAGCGGGTCGCCGTCGCCATATTTTCCGGCGAGGATCGCGTCGGCGATCGTCTCGCGCAGGCGGACGTAGACCGGCTTGTCGTGCTGGGTGCGAAGCGTCATGCTGTTATAATACACCGGGGCGCGCTGAATTCAATCGGAAAATCAGCCGGGCGGCGTCCACGAATGCGACACTTCGCCAAGATTGGGCCGCTCGCGGTCGACAAGCTCGCTGGCTGCGCGGCCGATGAAGATGAAGCCGGCGATGCGCTCGCCGGGCTGGCAGAAAGCGCTCAGCACGCGGGGCGAATAAGCGCGCCAGCCCGTCACCCAACCCGCCACGAAGCCTAGCGCGGTAGCGGCGTGCAGCAGGTTCATTCCCGCCGCGCCGCATGACAATTGTTGCTCCCAGACGGGAATCTTGTGATCGGGCACGGGCGCCGACACCAGCACGACCAGCTGGCCAGCGTAATGCGCGAAATTGAGCTCCTTCTCCCGATGTTTGTCGGTCGCCTGGGGATTTTCTTCCGCCAGCGCGTAGAGCAGCAATTCAGCGAGCGCATCGCGCTGGGCGCCGGCGACAGTGACGAAGCGCCACGGAGTCAGCGTGCCATGGTCCGGCGTGCGCGCCGCGATCGTCAGGATGCGCTCGAGCTCTTCGGTAGTCGGCCCAGGCCCGACGAGGTCCCGCGGCTTGCCGGATCGGCGGGTCTCGAGGAGCGACAGGAGCGAGGATCGGTCGTTGAGCATGCGACTGCGCGATAGCCGCCGCAAATTGCCGCAACAATCGGCTTCACAAGCCAAATTTGCCCGCTAGGGTCGCGCCCTTGCGCTGGCTGCGCTGGGGAGAGAATGAGTATGGTCGACACTCCGGCCGTGGAAGAGCCGTTTTCGGTCCCGTCGGATCGGATGCATCCGGAAGACAAGCGCACCTGGTTCGGCCACCCGCGCCAGCTTGCGCGGCTGTTCACCACCGAGATGTGGGAGCGGTTCGGCTATTACGGCATGCGGGCGCTCCTGACGCTCTACCTGACCAAGCATTTCCTCTTCTCGGACAGCCAAGCGACTGGTCTCTACGGCGGTTACACCGCGCTGGTGTACCTCACGCCGCTGGTCGGCGGCCTGCTCGCCGATCAGTTCCTCGGCTCCAAGCGCGCGGTGAAATTCGGCGCGATCATCATGGCGCTCGGCTACTTCACGCTCGCCTTCGGCGGCTCGCCGGCGAAGCCTTATGCGACCATCGCCGGCCAGCGCTACGAGGTCGTGGTCGACAATTTCGTCGACCGCCCGACCAGCGATCCGGCCGAAGCGCGCTACCTCATCGACAATGGCAAGAAGCTGCAGATCCGCGGCAATGAGGACAATTCGATCTCGCTGCTCGACAATGGCGTCGAAGCCAGGCGCCTGCCCGAGGGCGCTCTCCAGCCCGGCGCCGAGCGCAATCCGCTGACGCTGGCGATCATGCTCATCGCGCTGTCGCTGATCAGCGTCGGCAACGGCTTCTTCAAGCCCAATATCTCGACCATCGTCGGGACGCTGTACGAGCAGGGGGACCGGCGCCGGGACAGCGGCTTCACCATCTTCTACATGGGCATCAACATGGGCTCGATCCTCGGGCAATTGTTCTGCCCGTTGCTCGCCGACTGGCTCGGCTGGTGGGCCGGCCTCAGCCTCGCCGGTGTGGGCATGCTGATCAGCTACATGCTGATCCAGTTCGACGGCGGCCGGCTCGCGGGTTACGGGGAGCGCCCGGACAAGGCCCCCAACCGCGACATCGCGATCTACATCGGCGCGCTGATCGCGGTGCCGGTATTCGTGTTCCTGTTCAGCAACCTCATGAACTCTGCCCCCGCTCCCGAAGGCTCGGGCTTCATCGGCTATCTCATGTCGCTGTCGCTGATGGGCAAGCTGTTGTTCGGGACGTTCATCGTCAGCGTGCCGGCGATTTTGATCTGGTCCTATTCCAAGGGCACTCGCCAGGAAGGCCAGATGATGACCGCGGCGATGGTGCTGATCATCTTCAACGTCTTCTTCTGGACGCTGTTCGAGCAGGCGGGCTCGTCGCTGACGTTGTTCGCCGACCGAAACACGGACCGCAGCGTGTTCGGGCTGTTTTCGATCTCGGCGCCGCAGACACAGAACTTCAACCCGATCTGCATCGTGCTGTTCGCACCGCTGATGAGCATGCTGTGGACGGGCCTTGCGCGCCGCAATCTCGAGCCGTCGATCCCGGTCAAGTTCGCCATCGCCCTGGTCGGCGTCGGCGCCGGCTTCCTGTTCCTCATCTGGGGCTCGACGTTCGCCGGCGCGGGCAACAACTTCCAGGTCGGGCTGTGGTGGCTCGCCGGCCTCTACCTCATCCATTCGCTTGCAGAACTCTGCATCTCGCCGGTTGGATTGAGCATGATCACCAAGCTGTCGATCGCCAGGGTGGTCGGCCTGATGATGGGTGTCTGGTTCCTGTCGATCTCGGTCGCGCAGTATTTCGCGGGCATCGTCGCCCAATTCGCCAGCGTCCAGACGGTCGGCGGCCAGGTCACCAACCTCAAGGTCAGCCTCGATACCTATACCGCGACCTTCACGACCATCGCCTGGATCGCGATCGGCGCGGGCCTGCTGCTATTCCTCCTGTCCTGGCCGCTCCAGAAATGGATGCATGGTGTCAAATAGGCTCGGGCTGGCCTTTGTCGCGGGCGCGCTCGTCAGCGGCTGCGCAATGCTCAACCCGCCGCCCAAGCCGGCGCCCGCGATCCACATCAACGAGGATCCCTATCCCTCGACCTACGTCCGCTACCCGGGCGTTCCGACTGTCATCCGCCACGCGACCTTGTTCACCGGCGACGGCCAGCAGATCAACGACGGCACATTGATCTTCGCCGACGGCGCGATCCAGGCGGTCGGCACGGCGGAGCTGCCGTCGCCTGCGGGAGCACGGGAGATCGACGGGACGGGCAAGTTCGTCACGCCGGGAATCATCGATGTCCACAGCCACCTCGGCGACTATCCGTCGCCGGGCGTCGACGCCAATTCGGACGGCAACGAGGCGACCTCGCCGGCGCGGCCCGAAGTCTGGGCGGAGCACAGCGTCTGGCCGCAGGACCCGGGCTTCAGCCGCGCGCTGATCAACGGCGGCGTGACAACCCTGCAGATCCTCCCCGGCTCGGCCAACCTGTTCGGCGGGCGCTCGGTGGTGGTCAAGAACGTGCCCGCGCGAACTCAGCAGGGGATGAAGTTCCCCGGCGCACCTTACGGCCTCAAGATGGCGTGCGGCGAGAACCCCAAGCGCGTGTACGGCTCAAAGGGATCGATGCCGCAGACGCGCATGGGCAACATCGCCTACGCCCGCGAGGTCTGGATCAAGGCTGCCGCCTACAAGCGCAAGTGGGACAAATATTACGCCAAGGGCGGCGAGATGCCCGAGCGCGACCTGGCGATGGAGACGCTGAAGGGCGTGCTCGACGGCAAGATCCTGGTGCAGAACCACTGCTACCGCGCCGACGAAATGGCCAACATGATCGATATGGCCAGGGAGTTCGGCTACAAGGTGACCGCGTTCCACCACGCGGTCGAAGCCTACAAGATCGCCGATCTGCTCGCGGCCAACGACATTTGCGCGGTGATGTGGGCCGACTGGTACGGCTTCAAGATGGAATCCTACGACGCGATCAAGGAGAACATCCCGCTGGTGCACAACGCCGGCGACTGCGCGATCGTCCACTCCGACGACCCCAATTACATCCAGCGGCTGAACCAGGAGGCGGCGAAGGCGCTCGCCGACGGCATCCGCGCGGGCATTCCGGGCTTGTCGGAAGCGGTGGCGTGGGAATGGCTCAGCCGCAATCCGGCCAAGGCGCTCGGCATCCTCGACAAGACCGGCACGCTGACCCCCGGCAAGGGCGCCGACGTCGTGCTGTGGAACGGCGACCCGTTCAGCGACTATTCGCGGCCCGAGCATGTGTGGATTGACGGCGCGGAAATGTATGACGCGAACGATCCCAAGAAGCGCCCGGTCAGCGACTTCGAGCTCGGCCAGCCGGGCGAGGGAGACGTGAAATGACGGTCGTTTCAGACCGTCATCCCGGACTTGATCCGGGACCCACCTTCATTTTGGTGCTTCGGCATTTGAAGAAAAGGTGGGTTCCTGCTTTCGCGGGAATGACGATGGTATTGGCGCCTTCGGCCAGCGCGCAGACCATCGCCATCACCGGCGGTACCGTGGCGCTCGGTGACGGCTCGGAACCGATCCAGAACGGGACGGTCGTCATCCGCGACGGCCGCATCGTCGCGGCCGGCGGGATGCAGATGAAGCTGCCCGCTGGCACGCAGGTGATCGACGCGACCGGCAAGTGGGTGACTCCAGGAATCGTCGCCGGCTTCTCGCGGCTTGGTCTCGCCGACGTCGACCTGTCCGCCGAGGGCGCCGACGACACGACCGCCAACGGCCCGTTCAGCGCGGCGATCGATGCGTCGAGCGAGATCAACCCGCTCGACACGACGATCGCGGTGAACCGCGCCGACGGCGTCACGCGCGCCATCGTCGCGCCCCAGGCCGGCCGCAGCATTTTCGGTGGGCAGGGCGCGGTGATCGACACCGGCGCCGACATGGACCCCGTGACATCGAGCCGGCGCTTCCAATTTGTCGAGCTCGGCCAGGCCGGCGCTGCAAAGGCTGGCGGGTCGCGCGGCTCGGCGCATGTCTTCTTCCGCAACGCGCTGCGCGAAGCCGCCGAGCTGCGCCGCTATGCGCCCGCGGTTTCCGGCCCGACGGGCGGCGCGCCCGACGAGCGCGACCGCCCCGTCGTCCATAACCCCAACGAATCCCGGGTCTATGGCCCCGATGCTCGGCGCAGCGAGGACGTGCTGCTCACCCGGTTCGACGCCGCGGCGCTCGTGCCCGTGCTCCAGGGCCGCCAATATGTGCTGGTCCATGCCGAGCGCGCGAGCGACATCCTCCAGGTGCTGGCGCTGCGGCGGGAATTCCCGTCACTGAAGCTGGTGCTTGTCGGCGCGAGCGAAGGCTGGACCGTCGCGGACCAGATCGCGCGCTCGGGCGTGCCGGTGATCGCGTCCGCGGTGAATGACCTGCCCGCGAGCTTCGAGCAGATCGCCGCGACGCAGTCGAACGTCGGGCGGATGCGCGCCGCCGGCGTCAATGTCTCGATCGGCATGATCGACGACAACGACACCCGCAACCTGTTCATGGAGCGGCAGTATGCGGGCAACCTCGTCGCGCTTCAGCGCATCCCGGGCGCGACCGGAGTCACCTGGGGCGAGGCGCTGGCCATGATCACCTCCAAGCCGGCCCAGGCCATCGGCATGAGTGGCGAGATCGGCAGCCTCGCGCCCGGCCGCCGCGCCGACCTCGTCATCTGGTCGGGCGACCCGCTCGAGGGATCGAGCGCGGCCGAGCAGGTCTATATCGATGGCGTCCGCCAGCCGCTCGACACGCACCAGACACGCCTGCTCGAGCGCTACCGCTATCTGCCGCGCCGCGACTTGCCCGAGGCGTACCGCCACTGAGCCCGCAGAGCGGCCTGCTGCTGTTCGCGGTCCTGTTCGTCGGGACGCATTTCCTGTTGTCCCATCCGCTTCGCGCGCCGCTGGTGAGCGCCGTGGGCGAACGTCCTTTTCAGGGAATTTATTCCGCTGTCGCTGCGCTCACCTTCATCCCGATGATCTATTTCTACGGAAGGATCGGACGAGAGCCGCCCATCTGGGTCGCCGGCGATGGACTGTGGATCGCCGCCTCGCTGCTCATGTGGCTGGGCTCGGTCCTTTTCGTGGGATCGTTCGTCCGCAACCCGGCTTTTCCGGGCGCGCCAGGACCGAAGGGCGCTCCCACCGGCGTGTTCAGGATCACGCGTCATCCGATGATGTGGGGCTTCGCGACTTGGGCGATCGTGCACCTTGCCGTCGTGGGAACCGTGAAAGCCGTGTTTCTCGATGGCGCGATCCTGCTGCTCGCGCTCGTCGGTGCCGCGGCGCAGGATTCGAAGAAACAGGGCCTGATGGGGGAGCGCTGGCACGAATGGCGAGCGCAGACGGCCTTCGTTCCTTTCACCAACGGTCTCGCCCATCCGGGCGCATTGGCGCTGGTCGGCGGCACGATCCTGTTCTTCGCCGCGACGTGGTTCCATCCCGTTCCGGCCGGCTTCTGGCGCTGGATCGGATAAAAGGGCTAAAGCGCGTCCGATGACGCGCAAATTCTTCGGCACGGACGGCATCCGCGGCACCACCAATGCCGAGCCGATGACCGCGCAGACCGCGCTCTGCGTCGGCATGGCGGCAGGCGCGCATTTCCTGCGGGGCGACCACCGGCACCGGGTGGTGATCGGCAAGGATACGCGCCTCAGCGGCTACATGATGGAATCGGCGATGGTCGCGGGCTTCACCAGCGTCGGCATGGACGTGGTGCTCCTGGGGCCGATGCCGACGCCGGCGGTCGCGATGCTGACCCGGTCGATGCGCGCCGACCTCGGCGTGATGATCTCCGCCTCGCACAACCCGTTCGCGGACAACGGCATCAAGCTGTTCGGGCCCGACGGTTACAAACTCAGCGACGATGCCGAACGCGCGATCGAGAAGCGCATGGAGCAGGGGCCGAAGCTCGCCAAGTCGGCGGAGATCGGACGCGCGCGGCGCATCGACGACGCGCGCGGCCGTTACGTCCAGTTCGCCAAGGACACGTTTCCCGAGGACCTTCGGCTCGACGGTCTCAAGGTCGTGGTCGATTGCGCGAACGGCGCCGCTTACCACGTCGCACCGGATACGTTGTGGGAGCTGGGCGCGGAGGTGATCCCGCTCGGCGTCAGGCCGGACGGCGTCAACATCAACGACGAGTGCGGCTCGACCCATCCGCAGCTGATGCGGGAAACCGTGGTCGCGAGCGGCGCCGACATCGGGTTGGCGCTCGACGGCGACGCGGATCGGCTGATCGTCGCCGACGAAAAGGGCAATCTGGTCGACGGCGACCAGCTGATGGCGTTGATCGCGCTAGGGCTACAGGCGCGGGATGGTCTGAAGGGCGAGGCGGTGGTCGCGACGGTCATGTCGAACCTGGGGCTGGAGCGAAAGCTGGAGGATGCGGGGCTGAAACTGGTGCGGACGCAGGTCGGCGATCGTTATGTGCTCGAGGAGATGCGCCGCAGCGGCTGCAACGTCGGCGGCGAGCAGTCCGGGCACATCATCCTCGCCGACCATTCGACGACTGGCGACGGGCTGGTCGCGGGCCTCCAGGTGCTGGCCGCGTTGGTCGAAGCGAAGAGGCCGGCAAGCGAGTTGCTGCGCCAGTTCGAGCCCCTACCGCAGATGCTGAAGAACGTACGTTTCAACGGGGGCGCCGAGCCCCTGGAGGCCGACAGCGTCAGGAAGCGGATCGCGGCGGCCGAGGCGGAGCTCGAGGGCAAGGGCCGGCTGCTGATCCGCAAATCGGGCACTGAACCGCTGATCCGGGTCATGGCCGAGGGTGATGATCCTGCCTTGGTCGAGCGCCTCGTCGACGACATTTGCGAGGCCGTGCGGGCCGCGGCGTGAACACTTTGTTGGTGTTTACGAGCGCATTGCCCTTCTCGTGCACATGGAAAACTTCGCCCGGGGGAGCGGGCCGAAGGCGGATTCGATGTCCTCGACCGCCCGCATCCTGATCATCGCCGGCTCGGACTCGGGCGGCGGCGCGGGGATTCAGGCCGACATCAAGACGGTCACGATGCTCGGCGGGCACGCGATGACGGCCGTCACGGCGATCACCGCGCAGAACACCACCGGCGTGAGCGCCGTCCATCCGGTGCCGGCCGAGATGATCCTCGCCCAGATCGACTCGGTCGTCGCCGACATCGGGGTCGATGCGGTCAAGATCGGGATGATCGGCAGCGCCTTTGCCGCCGGGCAGGTCGCGGCGCGGCTTGATCGTCTTAAAGCCGAGCAGCCCGGCATTCCGGTCGTCTTCGATCCCGTGATGGTTGCGACCAGCGGGGCGGCGCTGGCCGACGATGCGACGGTCGCCGCCTTCGGCAAGCTGATGGACGTGGCGACCCTCGCCACGCCAAATCTGCCCGAATTGAAGCGGCTGACGTCGGAAGAGGACCCGGTCGCGGCCGCGCTGCATCTGGTCGGCCAGCATGGCTGCGCGGTGCTGATCAAGGGCGGCCACGACGAGGGCGACGCGCTCGCCGACGCGCTGATCGAAACCGACAATATGACGAGCTGGCAGGGCCAGCGGATCGACACCACGAGCACGCACGGGACGGGCTGTACGCTGGCGAGCGCGATCGCCTTCTTCCTCGCGGGCGGCGCGACGCTCGCCGATGCGATCGCTCGGGCGCGCGAATTCGTGCGTGTCGCGCTGCACGATGCGCCCGAGCTGGGGCAGGGCTCCGGCCCGATCGGCCAGCAACGCGTCCGCCTCGACGTCGGCACCGGCCCGCGGCTCAACCAGGTCACGGTGACGGGCACCGATTATCAACGCTCGGTCGAATTCTATAAGCGCCTCGGCCTGAAGCAGATCGTCGACAATCCGCCCGACTATGCACGGTTCGAGACCGCTGGCGGCGCAACCTTCTCGGTCCAGATCGATCCCGAGGAGAAAATCGTCGCGACGACCGCCGTCTATCTCGAATGCGACGACCTCGACGAGCGGGTCGAACAGCTCGCGCGCTCGGGCATTCCGTTCGAGCATGGCCCCAGGAACCAGCCTTGGATGTGGCGCGAAGCACGGCTGCGCGACCCCGACGGCAATATCATCTTCCTCTACAAGGCCGGTGAGGCGCGCCGCTTCCCGCCGTGGCGGGTCGAAAGCTAGACTTTTCCACGACTTCCACAGGTGAGGCGTCTGGACCCCGGCCTTCGCCGGGGTGCACAAGGCGACTCGATGCCGCGACGCTGTTCGTTCAAGCTGGAGCTCGATTACCCGCAACCCCTCGCCGGGGTCGACGAAGCCGGCTGCGCCCCGCTCGCGGGGCCGGTGGTCGCAGCCGCGTGCATCCTCAATCGCGACAAATTCCCGCGGGGAATCGACGATTCCAAGAACCTGCCGCTGCCCAAGCGCGAATCGCTCTACGCGCGCTTGGTGAAATGTTCGGCCTGGGGTGTGGGCGTCGCCACCGTCGAGGAGATCGACAGCATCAATATCTATTGGGCGCGGATGCTGGCAATGACGCGCGCGGTCGAGGCGCTCGGCCTCGAGCCGGCCTGGGTGCTGGTCGACGGCAACGCTTGCCCCCGCTGGCAGCGGCCGTCCAAGGCGATCATCGACGGCGACGCCAAGTGTCGCTCGATCGCTGCTGCCTCGATCATTGCCAAGGTGACGCGCGACCGGATGATGGCCGACTATGCCGGCGAGTATCCGGGCTACGGCTGGGAACATAACCGCGGCTATCCGACGCCCGATCACCGCCGCGCGATCAATGAGATCGGCCTCACCCCGCTGCATCGCCGCAGCTTCGGCCTGGTCCGCGAGATCGAGGCGCGAAAATCCCAGCCCGAGTTGGTGTTCGAAGAAATCGGAGGCAGCGAGTCCTTTGCGCCACACCCACCAGTAGTTGAGTCCACGCCGGTGATCGAGACTCAACATCTTGTGGCGGCGCCGCGCCCCGCCGCCTAGTTGTGGGTTTCCGTTAACGCTTCTTCGCTTGACCGCGAGTCCGGCCTGACTCACCTTCGTCGGTTCGAAGGGGGGCAATGTCCGAATGAACCTCGTGTCCCGCATTGCGGAAGGGGGGCTGGCGCGGTCGCGGGGGGCCGCGCCGGCCAAGATCCTCCCGTTCAACGTCATCATCCAGGGCGATTGCATCGCCGAGATGGCGCAGCTGCCCAGCCGCTCGGTCGACATGATCTTCGCCGACCCGCCGTACAATCTTCAGCTCGGCGGCGAGCTGTTCCGGCCCGAGGGCAGCCGCGTCGATGCGGTGGACGACGACTGGGACAAGTTCGATAGCCTGGCGGCCTATGACGATTTCACCCGCGACTGGCTGCACGAGGCGCGCCGCATTCTCAAGGACGACGGCACGATCTGGGTGATCGGCAGCTATCACAACATCTATCGCGTCGGCGCGCTGCTCCAGGACGCCGAATTCTGGATCCTGAACGACATCGTCTGGCGCAAGTCGAACCCGATGCCGAATTTCCGCGGCACACGCTTCACCAACGCGCATGAAACGCTGCTGTGGTGCGCCAAGGATGAAAAGGCGCGCTACACCTTCAACTATCGCGCGATGAAGGCGCTCAACGACGACCTCCAGATGCGTTCGGACTGGTATCTTCCGATCTGCGCCGGCGCCGAGCGGGTGAAGGGCGCGGACGGTGCAAAGGCGCACCCGACGCAGAAGCCCGAGGCCTTGCTCTACCGCATCCTGCTGGCCTGCACGAAGCCGGGCGACGTAGTGCTTGACCCCTTCTTCGGCACCGGAACCACCGGCGCGGTCGCACGGCGGCTCGGGCGGCGCTGGATCGGGATCGAGCGCGAATCCGCTTATGTGAAGGTCGCGCGCGAGCGCATCGCTTCGACACTTCCGCTCGACGAGAGCGCGATGCAGACCGTGCCCGACAAGCGCGAGCAGCCGCGCGTCGCGTTCGGCGCGCTTGTGGAGAACGGGCTCGTCCCCGCCGGCGCGACGCTCACCGATGCGAAGCGCCGCTGGACGGTGACAGTCCGCGCCGACGGTTCGATTGCTGCACCCGGCAGGTCGGGGTCGATCCACCAGGTCGGCGCGGCGCTGCAGGGTGCGCCCTCGTGCAATGGCTGGACTTTCTGGCACGTCGTTGAAGGTGGAGCGCTGACACTGCTCGACGCCTTGCGGCAACAACATCTCTCCGCGCTATAGCGCGGTGCCATGCGCACGCTCCTCCGCCCCACAGGCTTCGTCGATTCGCCGTTCGGGCATGACGGAAAGGTCGCGCGCCTCGCCAGCGGGCTGAACTGGTTCGCCAGCGTCGAGCTGATCACGGTGGAGGGTAACAAGCGTGTTTCGGCCGAGCTGGTGCCGGTCGAAGGCATTGAAAGCCGCTTCGACGAGGACATGGCGCGCCAATGGGCGGCACTGACGGCCCCGCGTGCACCGCTGCAGCTCGGCGAGCGCACGGTTCGCCTTGACCAGCCGCAGGTGATGGGGATCGTCAACGTGACCCCGGACAGCTTCTCCGACGGCGGGCAGTTCGCCGACGCCGAGAGCGCTACCTCGGCCGGCGCTGACATGGCCGCGCAGGGCGCCGCAATCATCGACATCGGCGGCGAATCGACGCGACCCGGCGCCAAGCTCGTATGGGAAGGAGACGAGATCGAGCGCATCGTTCCAGTCATCCGCCAGCTCGCCGCCGGCGGCGCCGCGGTTTCCGCGGACACGCGCAAGGCCGAGGTGATGAGCGCCGCGCTCGAGGCCGGAGCGCGCATGATCAACGACGTGTCGGCAATGACCTATGACGAGCGCGCAGGGGAGATTGTCGCGGCGGCGCGCGTCCCCCTCGTTTTGATGCATCACCAGGGCGCGCCCGAGACGATGCAGGACGACCCGCGCTATGACGACGTGCTGGTCGAGGTTTACTTGTGGCTCGAGGACCGCATTGGCGCGGCCGAGGCGGCGGGCATCGCGCGTGAAAGAATCCTGATCGATCCGGGGTTCGGCTTCGGCAAGAACGTTGCGCACAATCTCGAGCTGATGAATGGCCTGGCGTTGCTGCACTCGCTCGGCTGCCCGATCGTGGTCGGCGCGAGCCGCAAGCGGACGATCGGAGCGCTGTCCAACGAAGCGCCGGCTGACAAGCGCTTGGCCGGCAGCATCGCCTTCGCGTTGAAAGCCGTCGAGCAGGGCGCGCAGATCGTTCGCGTCCACGACGTGTTCGAAACCGTGCAGGCACTGCGCGTGTGGCGCGGCCTCAAGGACCAGGCGCTGACGCCGCGCGCACGGTGAGGATGCTGACGATCATCTCCGGCGGGCAGACCGGAGTGGACCGGGCGGCGCTCGATGCGGCCCACGAGCTCGGAATTCCGCGCGGCGGATACATTCCGCGGGGCCGCTGGACGGAAACCGGTGCGCTGCCTCTCGAGTATGAAAATATGGTCGAGACCCAGAGCGCGGGCCCTTCGCGGCGAACGAAACTCAACGTTCGCGAATCCGACGCGACGCTGATCATCACGCGGGGCCAGTGCGAAGGTGGCACGCTCCTCACGGTCGAGACCGCGCGGAAGAGCGGCAGGCCGCATCTCGTCATCGACCTGGATGAGAAGGATCAGCGTACAGCGGTGGCGACGGCAATCTCGGCATGGCTCGAAGCTGTCGCGCCGGCTCGGCTCAACGTTGCCGGCCCACGCGCAAGCAAGGACCCCGAGATCTATGCCGATGCGAAGCGGCTGCTTCTCGGCGTCTTCGACGACTATCTGTCAGGCGCCTAGGCCGCCGTGTCGATGCCGAGGTCGCCGAGCTTGCGGTAGAGGGTCGAGCGGCCAATCCCGAGGCGTCGTGCCACTTCGGTCATGCGGCCGCGGTAATGGCCGATGGCCAGGCGGATGATGTCCGCCTCGATCTCCTCGAGCGGACGCAGATGGCCCTCGCTGGTGTAAAGCGTGACGCCCGGCGCGCCGGCGATCGCTTCCTGGCTGCGCGTCTGGCTGAGGCTCGGGGAGAAGTCGGTGCGGCGACCGGAAAAGCGCGACTGGATCGCAATGTGCGGGAAATGTTCGGCCGTGAGCGAACCGCCCTCGCAGTGCAGCCCGGCGCGGAACAGGACGCCCGCAAGCTGGCGGACGTTGCCCGGCCAGCCGTAGCGCATCAGCAGCGCCAGCGCGTCATTCCCGATCGACAAAGTGCGCATGCCGGTCTGGTCGGAAAGGCGGTTGAGCAGATGACGGGCGAGCGCCGGGATATCGCCGCTGCGCTCGCGGAGCGGCGGCAAAGTCACCGTCGTCGCGCCGATCCGTTCGGCAAGGCCGGGGTTGAAATCGTCGGGCAGCGGACGGCTCGCGGTGGCGATGATTCGCACGTCGACCGAATAGCTGCCGTTGAGGCCGACGGGGCGAACCTCGCCCGTCGCCAGCACGCGGTCGAGCATTTCCTGAGTGTCGGCGGGGAGCGCGGAAATGTCGTCGAGAAGCAGCGTCCCGCCGTCGGCCTGGACGATGCGGCCGGTCTTGGCGGCGAATGCGCCGGGAAATGCGCCCTTCTCGTGGCCGAACAACTCGCTGTCGATGATGTTTGCCGGGATCGCCTTGCAATCGAGGGTAAGCAGGGCCGCCTTGGCGCGCAAGCTGGCCGCGTGGATCGCCTGGGCCAGCGTTTCCTTCCCCGTGCCCGGCTCGCCGATGATCAGGATCGGAAGGCGGTTGCGCGCGCCCTTGGCAGCGACCGCGAGCGCGGCGCGGAACTCGGGCGCCGCCCCGACCAGCTGCTCGAGCGACAGCGACGGCGCAAGCTTCTCCGAAACCGGCGCCAGTTCTCCCGCGGCCTTGCGGCGGTCGGCATTGGCGGCAAGCGCCTCGACCAGCCGCTCGGGCGCGACGGGGCGGACCAAGAAGTCCGATGCCCCGGCCTGCATGGCCTCGACCGCGTCGGACACGCTGTTGCCGTTGGACAAGACGATCACCGGCAGCGTGGCGCGTTGCCCGCGAAGCGATTCAATGACCGAGGGACCCTGTTCGCTGTTCCACGATCCGAGCAGCGCGGCCTGCACCTCGCGGCCATGTTGCCCCTGGAGGTAGGCCGTAGCTGCATCGCAATCCGTTGCGCCGACCACGGTCCAGCCGGCGCGCGAAGCGATCGCCGAAACGAGTCGGCGCTCGTCGACGTTTGCGTCGAGCAGCAATAGCGAGCGGATCGATTGTTCGCGCATCTCGTGGCCCTTTGGGCCAGCCCTACGCGCGGAGGAGTAAAGGTCGCCTTAAGACCGCCGGCGCGTGAGGGCTTGGGCCGGGCGTGCGGGCTTGTTATGGACGCCACAGGCAAGACGCGAGAAGGGATGTTTGATGGCCGATGAGGAGTCGCTGCTGGCTAACCCTCCAACGCAGGACGTCGCGGTCCATGTGCGCGACTACACGCGCTTCACCAAGCTGTTGAAATGGAGCGCGCTGGGATGCCTGGTCATCGCCTTCTTCGTGCTCCTGATCCTCAAATAATCCAACGCGCGGCATGAAAATCGCGGTGCTGAAGGAGGCGGCGGGCGAAACGCGCTGCGCCGCGATCCCCGAAACCGTGAAGAAGTTCGTCGGCCTTGGCGCCGAAGTCGCGGTCGAGCGCGGCGCGGGCGAGGCCGCGGCGATCCCCGACGCGGAGTTCGAGGCGGCGGGCGCCAGTCTCGGCTCGCGCAAGGACGTGCTGAAAAACGCGGGCATTATCCTGTGCGTCAACGGGCCCGATGCGAAGGACCTGGCGGGCGCGGAGAAGGGTGCCCTGCTGGTCGGCGCGCTCGACCCGGCCGGCCGGCGCGAGGCGATCGACGGCTATGCCGCGGCCGGGTTCGATGCGCTGGCGATGGAATGGATGCCGCGCATCACCCGCGCCCAGTCGATGGACATCCTGTCCTCGCAGTCGAACCTCGCCGGCTACAAGGCGGTGGTCGATGCCGCCAATGCCTATGGCCGCGCCTTCCCGATGATGATGACCGCGGCAGGCACAGTCAGCCCGGCCAAGGTGTTCGTCATGGGGGTCGGCGTCGCGGGCCTGCAGGCGATCGCGACGGCCCGGCGCCTGGGCGCCCAGGTCAGCGCCACCGACGTGCGCTCGGCGACCAGGGAACAGATCCAGTCGCTCGGCGCAAAGCCGATCTTCGTCGAGAATGTCGCCGGAATCGAAGGTGAAGGCAGCGGCGGCTACGCGACCGAAATGTCGCCGGAGTACAGACAAGCGCAGGCCGAGCTGGTCTCGGGGCATATCGCCAAGCAGGACATTGTCATCACGACCGCGCTAATTCCGGGGAAACCGGCGCCGCGCCTCATCAGCGACGCTCAGGTCGCCACGATGCGGCCGGGGAGCGTTATCGTCGACATGGCGGCGGCAGCGGGCGGCAACGTCGAGGGCACGGTCGCCGGCGAGACGGTCGAAAGGCATAGCGTGACGATCATCGGCGCGACGAATCTCGCGCGCAGCCTCGCCGCCGATGCCTCGGCGCTGTTCGCGCGCAACCTTTACAATTTCCTCTCGGCCTTCTGGGACAAGGATCAGTCGCGTCCGGTGCTTCCGGACGAGGATGAGCTCGTGGAGGGCATCCGCCTGACGCACGGCGGCAAGGTGGTCCACGAGCGGCTCGCCGCCGCCTGATCAACGTGGCGCACACCTCGGACATCCTTGTCATAGGGGGTGGCGTCGCCGGCCTTTCGGCGGCGGCGGCACTCGCCGAGCATGCGAAGGTGGCCGTCCTCGAGGCCGAGGACCAAGTCGGCTTCCACTCCTCGGGCCGAAGTGCGGCACTGCTTCACTATGCTCTGGGCAATCCGCCGGTTCGCCGCCTGACCCTTGCCAGCCGGGAATTCTTCGACCACCCGCCGCATGAGCTTGGCGGCGTCGAGCTTTCCTCGACCCTGCCGATCCTGACGCCGGCCCGGCCCGACGAATTGCCGCGTCTTCAGGAGTTGGCCGATGATTTGTCGCCGTTCACGGACGTGGATTGGCTCGACGAGGATGGGCTCCGTCACGAATGCCCCCTCCTTCGCGTCGGCGGTAAGGACGCGGTCAAAGGGTTCATCGACCGGGCCGCGCTAAAGCTCGACGGGCACGCGTTGCTGCAGGCCTATCTCCACCTGCTCCGGATGCATGGCGGAGAGGTGCTGACGAATGCGAGGATTGCGTCGATCGATCGTGCCGGCACCGCCTGGCGCGTCCAGACCGAGCGCGGCGATGTGCATGAGGCGCCGGTACTGGTGAACGCCGGCGGCGCCTGGGCCGATGCTGTCGCCACTCTGGCTGGGGTGAAGCCGGTCGGACTGCGACCGATGCGCCGGACGATCATCGTCTTCGATGCGCCCGACGGCGTCGACGTCGCGCGACTGCCGTTCACCAAGACTGTCCCCGACGAGCT
>DATEIK010000057.1:0-13749 GCA_035279065.1 Sphingomicrobium sp.
ACCCGCTCGTCAGCCTCACTGAACGCCGGGACCTCCATGTCGGAGTCGACGCCGAACAGGTCGCGCACCTTCGCGATCTTGTCGGGCGAAGCCATCAGCGTCTCGGCGCGCGATTCGGGGTCTGCATTGGGGAGATCGGTCATATGCGGCTCGCCTTAGGGGAAGGCGCCACGCGCCTCAACCAATCGCGACTTTCTCGGGCAGCGGGAACAGCGTCCGGAAGCGCTTGGCGAGCTCCATATCGCCCTCGACGCGGATCATTTCGAAGGGCGCGCCGCCGTGGATGACCGCCGCGATCTCGCTGGGCGAGCCGATGAACGTGACATCGCAGGCATCGGCGTCGCGCCGCTCGACGTCGAGCGCGCCCTCACGCACCGTCGTAACGTAATTGACGTCGCCGAAGCGAAAGCAGACCCGCGCATCCAGGCCCTTCGCGCGCTCGGCGGAGATCAGCGTCTGCAGCGACATTACAACGGAAACGTGGCTCATCCGCAGCTGCGGGTTATGCAGCGGGCTTCGCGCCGCCCACTTGCCGAGATTCGCGATGAGCGGAACGACCTCCAGCCCCCACGGCGTCGCTTCGTACACTTGCACCGCGGCCGGCGGCGGCAGTCTGGTCTTGCGCACCAGGCCGCGCGCTTCGAGCTCGGTCAGGCGCTGGGTCAGGACGTTGGCGCTGATTCCCTGGAGGTCGCTTTTGAGGTCGGAAAATCGGCGGGGCCCGTACGCCAGCTCTCGCAGCACGAGCATCGCCCAGCGCTCGCCCAACAATTCCATCGCATGCGCAAGACCGCAGGCGTCGTCGAACCGGCGTTTCTCCTCGCTTTGCCGTGCCTTAGTTAGTTTTTGTAACTTCATGGTTGCAATTTATAACTAAGCCGCGCAAAAAGCAAGCGAATCGAGTCGCCAACAGGAGAAAACGACCATGTCCCGGATGATTTTCGTCAACCTGCCCGTCACCGACCTCGCCCGGTCGCGCGGCTTCCTCGAAGCGCTCGGCGCAGTGAATGAGCCCCGGTTCACCGACGACACCGCGGCGTGCATGACCTTGAGCGACAGCATTCACGTCATGCTGTTGACGCACGACAAGTTCAGCCAGTTCACGCCGCGGCCGATCGCTGACGCGAAGGCGGGTTCAGAGGTGCTCCTGTGCCTGTCGGCGGAAAGCCGCGAAACCGTCGATGCGACGGTGCAGCGCGCCGTAAACGCGGGCGGAACGGCTGACCCGACCGCCAAACAGGACTATGGCGTGATGTACGGGCGTAGCGTTGCCGATCCCGATGGGCACATCTGGGAAATCATGTGGATGGACTCCACCGCCGCCGAGCAGGGCGCCAGTGCCGTTCAGGAAGCCATTGCGACCGCGCTTTAAGGAGGGACCCGAACATGCCGCTTAACCCCGATGCCGCAATCGAGATCACCGCTTTCCAGTGGGTCCCCGAGTTCGCCCAGGGCCTGGTCCGCGACTTGCGCGTCCGCTGGGCGCTCGAGGAAGCCGGGCTGCCTTACAAGGTCAGGATCGTCGGCCAGGAGCGGCCGCTCGAGTATCTCAAGGAGCAGCCGTTCGACCAGGTGCCGTGCTTCAACGACGGCCAGGTCCGAATCTTCGAGACCGGCGCGATCGTCCAATATATCGGCGAGCAGAGCGAGGCTTTGCTGCCGAAGACCGATCCTGAGCGGATCCGCGCTATTGGCTGGACCTACGCAGCGCTCAACAGCGTCGAGCCGGCGATCATAAACCTGCTATCGATCGACATCTTCTATAAGGACGAGGAGTGGGCCAAGCTGCGCCGGCCCGGCGCCGCGGACTTCGCCAGGCTGAAGCTCAAGCGCGTCTCCGAATGGCTGGGCGACAAGCAGTGGCTCGAGGGCGACCGCTTCACCATCGGCGACCTCATCATGGTCACCGAACTCCGCTTCCTGCGGCACACCGACCTCGTCGCCGGGTTCTCGAACCTGGCCGATTATCAGAAGCGCGGCGAAGCGCGGCCGGCGTTCCAGCGCGCGCTGGCCGACCAGCTCGCCGTCTATGCCGAACACCAACCTCAAGCGGAAGGAGCAGCAGCATGACCTATTTCGAGGGATTCATCGTCCCGGTGCCGGAGGCCAACCGCGGCGCCTATTACAAGCACGCTACCGACTTCGGGCCGCTGTTCCAGGGTGTTGGCGTTCGCCGCGCGGTCGAATCCTGGGACAGTGATGTCCCGGAAGGCAAGGTGACCGACTTCCGCAAGGCGGTCGATGCCACGCCCGACGAGAAGGTCGTCTTCTCCTGGTTCGAATATCCGTCGAGGCAGGACCGCGACGCCGCGAACGAGAAGTTCATGAGCGATCCGCAAATGGCGGAACTTAGCAAGGACATGCCGTTCGACGGCAAGCGCATGATCATGGGCGGCTTCGAGGCGATCGTCGAGGAAGGCTCGCCCGGCGGCAGTTATACCGACGGTTTCGTGGTGCCGGTGCCGGAAGGCAAGCGCGACGCGTACCGCGAGCTCGCCAGCAAGATGGCCAAGGTGTTCCGCGCGAACGGCGCCAGCCGGGTCGTCGAAGCGATCGCCGACGACGTCCAGCACGGCAAGGTCACCGACTTCTACCGCGCGGTGAAGGCCGAGGACGGCGAGACGGTGGTCTTCAGCTTCATCGAATGGCCCGACAAGGCCAGGCGCGACGAGGCATGGAAGGCGATCATGGCCGACGAAAGTTTGAAGCCCACCGGCGAGATGCCGTTCGCCGGGCAGCGCATGTTCTGGGGCGGGTTCGAGAAAATCGTCGACACCGCCGACAGCCAGCCAATCGCCCAGGGCGCGGCGCCGGTCAGCGCCTGACCCGACAGCGCAATTTCAGGAGGAGATCGAACCATGACCGACGTTCGCGACGCGCCCGCGTCAAACACAGAGAAGTCCAGCGGCTCCGCGCAGGGTCATCTCATCTGGTACGAGCTGATGACCCCCGACGGTAACGGCTCCAAGGCGTTTTATGACAAGGTGGTCGGCTGGCAGATCGGCGAGCCCGTAGCCGAATACCAGGGCTATCGGATGATCGGCCGCAGCGACGGAGGCTTTGCCGGCGGGGTGCTGCAGCTGACCGACGAGATGAAGCAGCACGGCGCTCGTCCGACCTGGCTCGGCTATATCGGCGTCGACGACACCGACGCCGCCGTTAGCTCGATCGAGCAGGCGGGCGGCAAGGCGCTGATGCCCGCGTTCGACATCCCCAAGGTCGGGCGCGTGGCGATGGTCACCGACCCGCAGGGCGCGCCCTTCTATGTGATGAAGCCTACGCCGCCGGAAAACGACCCGACCGGGCAAAGCGACGTCTTCTCGGTCGACCAGCCGCAGCACGTCCGCTGGAACGAGCTCGCGACCGATGACCCCGAGGCTGCCATCCGCTTTTACGGCGACCAGTTCGGCTGGAGCCAGAATGGCGACATGGACATGGGTGAGATGGGCAAATACCGCTTCATCCAGAGCCGCGGCACGAACATCGGCGCCGTGATGAAGAGGCCCCCGCAGCTGCCGGTCAGCATGTGGACCTATTATTTCGGCGTCGAGGACATCGACCGCGCCGCCGAGGCGGTAAAGGCCGGCGGCGGACAGGTCGTCAACGGGCCGATGGAGATCCCGGGCGGCGAGTTCGCGGTCAATGCGATCGACCCGGACGGCGCCGCGTTCGGCCTCGTCGGACCGCGCAAGTAAGGCGGGGAACCATGGCGAAGACTGCTGCCATTCTCGTCGCCCGGCTGATCTTCGCCTTCGTCTTCGGCATGGCGGCCGCGTTCAAGTTCGCCTTCGTCGGGCTGGACGCGACGGCCGCCGAGATCGCGGGAGCGGGATTCCCCTACCCGCTCCTGCTCGCCTGGGTCGCCGCTTTCTTCGAGGTTGCGTTGGCGATCGGCTTCCTGACCGGCCTTTATTTCCGCGAGGTCGCGATCGTCACCATCGCCTACGTCTTGTTCCTCGCCTTCTCGTTCCACGGCCCCGACAAGTTCACGGCCAACCCGATGGAGTTCGGCTTCTTCGTCGACCACTTCGTCTTCGTCGCGGGCCTGTTGTTCGCGGCCGTTCACGGCCCCGGAAACACGCTCGTCCTTCACGCCCCATCCGCATCAAGGAGGAAATGATGACCAGCAAGCTCACCACCTGCCTGTGGTTCGACCATGGCGAAGCCCGCAAGGCGGCCGAATTCTATGCGTCGGTTTTTCCCGACAGCCATGTCGGCCAAGGTCACAACGCACCGGCCGACTCTCCCGGCGGCAAGGCGGGCTATGAAATCACCGTGGACTTCACCGTACTCGGCCAGAGCTATGTGGGTCTGAACGGTGGAGACCTGTTCAAGCCGAACGAGGCGGTCAGCTTCATGGTCCTCACCGACAATCAGGAAGAAACCGACCGCTACTGGAACGCGATCGTCGATAATGGCGGCCAGGAAAGCGCGTGCGGCTGGTGCAAGGACAGATGGGGCTTCTCCTGGCAGATCACCCCGCGCATTTTGCTCGAAGCCATGGACAATCCGGACCGCGACGCAGCCAAGCGCGCCTTCGAGGCGATGCTGGAAATGAAGAAGATCGACGTCGCCAAAATCGAGGCCTCGCTCCAGGGCGAGAGCGTCAATGCGTAAGCTGACCGGCGCCGTTTTCGTCTCGCTCGACGGCGTCATGCAGGCGCCGGGCGGGCCCGAGGAGGATCCGTCCGGAACCTTCCGTTTCGGCGGGTGGGTCCAGCCCCACTGGAGCGAGGACATGGGCCCGTTCGAGCAGATCATCATGGGCGACTATGACCTGCTGCTCGGCAAGCGGACCTACGACATCTTCTCCGCTTACTGGCCCTACAACCAGGACGATCCGATCGGCGAGAAATTCCAGCGCATCGACAAATATGTACTGACCCATTCGGACGAGCCGCTGAAGTGGGACAACAGCCACCGGCTGTCGGGCGACACGGCGGACGCCGTTGCCGAGCTCAAACGGAGCGACGGCCGCGACCTGCTCATCCAGGGCAGCAGCACGCTTTACGTCCCGCTGCTCGCCGCCGGGCTGATCGACCGGTTGGTGCTGATCACCTTCCCCGTGGTGCTGGGCGAGGGAAAGCGCATCTTCGACGGGTCTGAAAAGCCCGGCGCGCTGAAGCTCGTCGAGCATTTCGTCTCGAGCACGGGCGTGGTGCTCACCACTTATGCGCCCAATGGTGAGGTTCCGACCGGCACCTTCGAGACCAAGCCGCCGAGCGAAGCCGAGCTTGAGCGCCGGGACAAATGGGCCAAAGAGGAGGCATGACCCTCCAGCTCTTCGCGCATCCCTTCTCGTCCTACTGCCAGAAGGTGCTGATCGCGCTTTACGCCAACGGCACGCCGTTCGAATACCGGCTGCTCGAGCAGGACCATCCGGAGAATTTCGCCGAGCTCAAGCGCCACTGGCCGTTCGGCAAGTTCCCGATGCTCCTCGACGACGGCGAGCCGATCATCGAGACGACGCCGATCATCGAATATCTCGATGCCCATTATCCGGGCGAGAACCGGTGGATCCCGCCGGGCGAGATGGAGCAGCGGGTGCGCTTCCTCGACCGCTTCTTCGATCTCCACGTCATGGAGAATATGTCGAAGATCTCGACCGATCCGCTTCGGCCCGAGGGCAGCCGCGACGACTATGGCGTGGCGAAGGCCCGGGAGAACCTCAACACCGCTTACGACTGGATCGAGGGCCAGCTCGGGGATCCCTGGGCGGTCGGCGACAACTTCACGCTGGCCGACTGCGCCGCGGCGCCGTCCCTGTTCTACGCCGACTGGGTTGAGCCGATCGGCGACACGCGCCCGCAGCTCGCCGCCTATCGCGCGCGGCTGCTCGCGCATCCCGCCGTGGCCAACGCCGTCGACGAGGGGCGGCCCTATCGTCACTATTTCCCGCGCGGCGCGCCGGACCGGGACTAGGCGAAGGCCGCCGCCTTCCGCAGCAGCTGATAGGCTTCGATCACCGCGCCGAGCTTACTCTCGTGCGCGCGGTCGCCGCCGTTCTTGTCGGGATGGTAGCGCCGCACCAGCTGCGAATAGCGCTGGCGCACGGCGTGGCGGTCGGCATCATCGCCCAGGCCCAGCACGGACAGCGCGCGCCGCTCGGCCTTGTTGAACCGCGCCGGTGTCGCCGCGGCCTTGCGCCCGAAGCGCGTCGCGATCGCGTCGAGCGGGTCGGAGAACTCGCTCCACCGCGGCGGCGGGTCGGCGCCGTTGGCCGCGAACGTGCGGCTCGGCCGGTCCCAGCCGGCGAGCGGACCCTGCGCGTTGCTGATCTCCTCGGGGCTCATGCCGTCGAAGAAATTGTACTTCGCGTTGTGCTCGCGAACGTGCTCGAGGCAGAGGAAGCGCCAGCTTCCCGGGCCGTCGAAGTTCGCCGGCTGCAGCGGCGCCTTATATTCGCCGGGTGCGCCGCAACCCGGGACGGCGCAATGCGCCCTCGCCCCTTCGACCCGGCCATGCATTTTGGACTGACGCGATGCCATCGAACCTCCCTATATAAGGGCGATGGACGAGGTTCGCACTGGCCCGATCGCAACCGAGATGCTCAAGCGGATCAATTCGGCGCTTTCGCCGACGCGGATCGATCTCGTCGACGAGAGCGAGGCGCACCGCGGCCACGGCGGCTACAACCCCGCGGGTGAGAGCCATTTCAGCTTGGCGATCGAAAGCCCGGCCTTCGCCGGCAAGTCGCGGGTGGAGCGCCAACGCATGATTTATGCGGCCCTCGGCGACCTCATGCACGAGCGCGTCCACGCGCTGTCGATCAGGGCGACCGCGCCCGGCGAATGAGGGCGGCGCGGCGGCCGCCCTCTAACGCGTCAGAACTGGAAGCTGACCGAGACCCGCCCGCCGAGCGACACCTTGCTTTGCTGCTCCTCGGCGGTGCCTTCGACGGCAACCACGAGGGGATCGCCGCCGGCGAGCATCCTGAGCCCCCCGCGCCAGCCACTGGTGCGCTGCTCGGGGTCGAGCGTGAACGCGTCGCCGCTGCCGAACGAGGCGGTGGTGCTGCCGAGCTTGCCGCTCAGGATTTCGCGGCGTCCGCCCTCGAGCTCGACCCGGAACATGTCGGCATCGGGCTCCGTTCCGCCGAAGTTGTAGCCGAGCGCGAGCATGGCGTTGGCCGCCGTCTCGTCGCTGGTCCGCTTGCGCACCGTGAGGTCATAGGCCCCGCCGCCGCCGGTCTCGGTATAGCCCTTCTCGCTGAGCTTGTAATATTCGATCGTGGCGTTCGGACGCAGGCTCAGGCGGCCCATCCGCAGGTCGTAGGCGATGCCGGCCGTGCCCGAATAGATCGTCCCGTTCCACTTGCCCTTGGCCGAGCGGTCGATGGTCGCGCCCCCCACCGTCGCGGCGAAGTTGCGGGTGCTGTCGAACTCGACCCGGCCGAGCGTCGCGCGGCCCCACAGCCGCAGCGGCCCGGTACCCCCGCGCAGATAGACGCCGCCTTCATAGTGATTGCTGAAAAGCTCGTTGTTGCCGTGCCCGTCGCTGCCGGTGAGCCAGGTCGCGGTGAGCCCGACGCTGCCGAGCTTGCCGACAGGCCGGTCGTAGCCGCCGGTGATTCCCCAGCCGGTGACGTCATAGCTCGAGGTATCGCCGACCGACTTGCTCGAGCCCCAGATGACCTGCTCGACCCACAAGTTGTTGAGCACCGTCGGATCGCCGAGGATCTCGCCCGAGATGCGCGAACCCTTGGTCGCGGCCTCGAACGCGCCGCCGGCATGGTCGGGCATCAGCTGCTGCAGCGTATGCTTGATGGTGCCGCTGTCGTTCGCGCTCAGGAACACGGCCGCAATCGACTTGTCGGAGTCGGCCGCATCGAGCGCGGCGCCGAGGATCGCCGCTTCCGAGCGATTGAGGCCGAGCTCGCCATTGCCTTTGAGCTGAACGTCGAGCTTGACCGCGCCGTTCGCCTGGTCCGGCGTCAGCTTGCTCGTGAAGAGGAACGGCAGGGTGACGATCGAGCTCGACAGATTCTCGAAGCCCGTCAGCGTCGCCGCGTCGATGATCGTGTAGGTCCCGGCCGCGGTCCCGACATGGTCGAGTGTGACGAGGATCTTCGTTCCGGTGCCGAAGGTCGCAGCGCCCGCGACGTTGTAGAGCGTATGGTCGGTTTCGCCGATGGTGACCCCCAGCTGCCCGCCCGCCGCAGTGGTCAGCGAGGCGAGGTTCGCCGTGCCGGTGAGGTCGAGCGTCGAGCCGGTGCCGACGGTCGCGGCCACACCCGTGCTGTTGAGCAGCGAGCCGCGCAGCAGCGAGCTGCCCGACAGGCTGAGCACGTCCGCGCCGCCGCCGAAATCGACCTTGCCGAAGACCTTGCCGGCCTGGATGTCGAGCGTGTCATTGCCGGTCCCGAGGAGAATGTTGCCGGTGATCAACGGGACGGCACTGCCGCCCGCCGCGATCTGCCGCACCGTCGCGCCGGTGCTATTCGCGCGAAGGTCGATGGCGGTCGCATTGTCGCCGATGTCGGCGGCGTTGCTCACCCCGATCTGGCCGTTGGTCTGAATGAGGGCAAGCGTCCCCGAATGATCGACGATCGCCGCCGCGGTCCCATTGCTGCCGGACCGCGTCGCGACGATGTTCCCGTTGTTGAAAATGCTGTTCACCGTCGCCCCGGCGTCGATCACGATCGCCTGCGCCGCCGAACCGCTGGTTCCCGCGCCTTCGGCGGAAATGGTGCCCCCGTTGAGGATTTGCGGGACAACCGCGCCCGCGCCGATGTGGATTCCAGTCGCGTTGGTATCGAGCGATTTGCCCGAGATCGTGCCGGTGACGCTCATCCCGCCGGTGACGGTAACCGCATGGCCGGTGCCGCCGATCGCGAGGCCGGTCCCGCTGACGCCCGAATAAACGCCGCTTCCCGAGACCGTGCCCTTGATGATGATCCCCAGGCCGCTCGATCCGACTGCCCCGATCGCAACGTCCTGCGTCGCCGAACCGATCGCCATCGCCGGCGCCGCGCCGAAGCTCGTCACCGCCGCGGTCGTTTCGCTCGCATCCGGGATGCCGTCATCGTCCTCGTCGGTGTCCGTGCTGCTGTTGTCCGCCGGCTTCGCGTCGAGCAGGATGCCGCCCGCGACATTCCCCGAGACAATCACGGCCGATCCGCCCTGCAGCAGGTCGTCGGCATCGAGCTTCGACGTGTCCGTGGGCGCGATGACGCTGCGATACCCCGTGCTGCTGACAGCGCCCTGGATGACCAGTGCCCCGCCGATGTCGCCGCCGAGCAGCACGCCGACTGCGTTCTGCCCCTGTGCCGTGGTCGAGCTGGCATTGCCGATCGTGACATTACCGCTGACGGCGCCGGTGCGGATGCCGACGCTGTTGTTGCCGAGCACCGAGATCTTGCCCGTGCTGGTCAACGATCCGGTGAGCGCGCTGTCGACCGCGATGCCGGCCGAGTTGTTGCCCTCGACGGTGATCGGCCCGCTGTTGACGATATTGCCGGCATACGTCCCGCCGCCGAGCACGTGGATGCCGAAGCGGTCGCTCCCTTGCGCGAACGGACCATCGAGGTCGCCGTCCTTGTCGGTGTCTGTCGCCGTGAAATCTTCGTCGATGGTGATCGGGCCGCTGTTGGTGATGTCGCCGGTGAGATTCGTGTTGGCGAGGATGCCCGCGGCACCATTGGCGCCCTTGATCGCGATCGTGCCTTCGTTCTTGACCGCGTTGCTGGTGTTGATGGTGACCGCGGCTCCGCCCGTCGGCTTCACCGAGCCCGTCGTCGTAATGTGGATATCGGTGCCGTTCGTCAGCACCGGCGTCGTCACCGCGGTGCTGATGGTCGTTTCCGCGAAGGCCGGCGCGGAGAGAAGCGTAATTGTCCCGAGAGCGGTCGAAGCGAGAAGAAAGCGCATGTGAAAATCCGTCCGTTGTTGGCGTGCGAGTCCGCATTCCGCGCGGCACGGGGTGCCGGCGGCTGGCGAAGCGAGTTGTGCGACGAGGGAAGAGCGGCGGCCGCCGCTCCCCGTTAGTCCCCCGGAACGAGGTGCTAAAACTTGCCCGCGCCTGAAGGCCAGATGAACGATTGTTAACGCGCTGGAATGACTAAGAGAAGTCGCGTCCGATCTGGAGTGACTGCGACGCGTCGGCGCTCAGTGGGAGGGAAAAACATCCCGCCGTAGGAATCCCGGGACGTTGCGCTTAAGGGCGTGCGCATGATGGAAGCTGCCACGCTCGAGACGATCGCGCCGGTCACCCACGACCTCGGCGCGTTCAAGGTCCACCGCACCCTCCCCTCGCGCCAGCGGACGATGGTGGGGCCCTTCATCTTCGTCGACGAGTTCGGCCCGGCGCGGCTCCCCGCGGGCCAGGGCATGGACGTGCGGCCGCATCCGCACATCAATCTGGCGACGGTGACGTACCTGTTCGAGGGCGCGATCGAGCATCGCGACAGCATCGGGTCGCACCAGGTGATCGAGCCTGGAGCGATCAACCTGATGACCGCCGGCAAGGGCATCGTCCATTCAGAGCGCTCGCCGGAAGCGCTGCGCGCCGACGGGCCGAGTCTTTACGGCATGCAGACCTGGCTCGCGCTTCCCGATGGCCGGGAGGAGATCGACCCGGCGTTCGACCATGTCGGGGCGGACGGACTGCCACTGGTCGAGGATGGCGGCGCGCGGGCGCGCGTGCTGATGGGAACCTTGTGGGGCGCAACCGCGGCGACGCCCTGCCATTCGCCGACGATCTATGCCGACATCGAGCTCGCTGCCGGAAGCTCGCTGCCGGTTGACGCCGAGGCCGACGAGCGCGCGGTGATGCTGGTCGGAGGGGAAGCCGAGCTCGACGGCCACGCGCTCGAGGCATTCACGCTCTACGTTCTCCAGCCCGGACACGGGGCGCGGCTATCCAGCGAAAGCGGGGGAAAGCTGATGCTGATGGGCGGCGGCGCATTCTCGACTCCGCGCCACGTCTTCTGGAACTTCGTCTCTTCGTCGCGCGACCGCATCAACCAGGCCAAGGAAGACTGGAAGGCGCTGCGCTTCCCGCTGATCCCCGGCGACGACCAGGAGTTCATTCCACTGCCCGAGGTGCCCAAGACGGTGAGCTATCCATGAGCACGGCTGCGCGTTCGCGATCCCGCTCGGCCGCGCGGCTGGCAGCGGTCCAGGCGCTTTACCAGCACGAGATGGAGAGCACGCCGCTCCCGCGGCTGATCAAGGAGTTCCACGATCATCGCCTCGGCGCGACCATCGAGGACGAGCAGTACCACGACGCCGAGCGCGACTTCTTCGACGACATCGTGACCGGAGTGGACGCCCGCCGCGCGGACCTCGATGCCCTGATCGCCGGCCGGCTGGCCGAAGGCTGGACGCTCGAGCGGCTCGACCGGCCGATGCGCGCGATCCTCCGCGCCGGCGCCTATGAGCTCCTCGCCCGTCCGGACGTCCCGGTCGGTTCGGTGATTAGTGAATATGTCGACGTCGCCCATGCGTTTTATGACAAGCGCCAAAGCGGTTTCGTGAACGGTCTCTTGGACGCAATCGCCAAGGAGGTTCGCGCCTGAACGAGCGCGAGATCATCGAGCGCCTGAGGCGGATCGCGACCAACCCCGCGGCGCGCGAACTCCGCGACGACGTCGCCGTGCTCGACGGCCTGGTGATCACCCACGACAGCATCGCCGAGGGCGTGCATTTCCTGCCCTTCGATCCCCCCGCGAGCGTCGGCTGGAAGCTGGTCGCGGTGAACCTTTCCGATCTCGCCGCCAAGGGAGCCGCGCCCGCAGGCGCGCTGCTGTCGCTGACCCTGTCCGGCGACGGCGACTGGGAAACGCACTTTCTGAGCGGCGTCGAGGCCGCATGCGAAAGCTACGGCCTTCCGCTGATTGGCGGCGATACGATCGCGCTGCCGGAAACCGCGCCGCGCGTGCTCGGCCTTACGGTCATCGGGCGCTCCGGCGAGCGCGTTCCACATCGCGCCGGCGCGAAGGCCGGAGATATGCTGTGGCTGGTCGGATCGCTCGGCGATTCCGCCGCCGGGCTCGCCCAACTCCTCGGCGATCGCGAAGCGACGGGACCGCTGGTCGATGTCTACCGCCGTCCCGTCCCGCAGCTCGAAGCCGGGAAGGCACTCGCGCCGCACGCCCACGCGATGATGGACGTGTCAGATGGCGTCTTGCTCGATGCGCTGCGCATGGCCGAAGCGAGCGAATGCACTGCCCTAATCGATCTCGCCCGCCTGCCCCTGTCCGCCGACTTCCTCGCGGTGCGCGGCGATTCGCGCGAGGCGCTGCTGTTCGCGGCGACGGGCGGCGACGACTATGCCCTGCTCGGCGCCTTCGCGCCCGATTTCGATCCTTCAACGCTTAATTTACCAAAGGGCACGACGATCACCGCCATCGGTTCGCTCAAAGTGGGCGAGCCGAAGATCCGGCTCACCAGCAACGGCGAACCGGTCCAGCTGCCGGAGACATTGGGTCATGAGCATCGCGGGCTTTCCACTGCGCCAATGGCTGATCGGCCTTAGCGGGCTCTTGAGCGGCATGACGCTCGCGCTTCTGCTCCACTAATTTCGTTCAATCCACGCGGTTGCCAGCCGCGAAAACCACCCCTAAACAGCGCGCGATTTCCGGGCGGCCGCCGTTCTTCCGGCCGCATCCACCTGCCTGAACAACAGGGAAAACTGGCACATGAACCTGCTTTATATCGCAATGGCCTGCGGCCTGATCGCGGTCCTCTATGGAATCTTCACCAGCCGCCAGGTGCTCGCCTCCTCGCCCGGCAACCAGCGCATGATCGAGGTCTCGGCCGCGATCCAGGAAGGCGCTGCCGCGTACCTCAAGCGCCAGTACACCACCATTGCGATCGTCGGCGTCATCGTCGCGATCGTCATCGGCTACTTCCTTGGAGTGCTGAGCGCGGTGGCCTTCGTCATTGGCGCCGTCCTCTCGGGCGCGGCCGGGTTCATCGGCATGAACATCTCGGTACGCTCGAACGTCCGCACCGCTGAAGCCGCGCGCAAGAGCCTGCAGAGCGGCCTCACCGTCGCGTTCCGCGCGGGCGCCATCACCGGCATGCTCGTCGCCGGCCTCGCGCTGCTCGCGATCACCGGCCTGTTTTGGTACCTGACCGGTCCCGGCGGCTTCGCCCCGAATGACCGCCCGGTCGTCACCGCCCTCACCGCCCTCGCGCTCGGCGCTTCGCTCGTTTCGATCTTCGCTCGTCTCGGCGGCGGCATCTTCACCAAGGCCGCCGACGTCGGCGCCGATCTCGTCGGCAAGGTCGAGGCCGGGATCCCCGAGGACGATCCCCGCAACCCCGCGGTGATCGCCGATAACGTCGGCGACAATGTCGGCGACTGCGCCGGCATGGCCGCGGATCTGTTCGAGACCTACGTCGTCACCGTCGGCATCACCATGGTGTCGGTTGCCCTGGCGCTCGGCGGATCGCCGCTGCTCCTGCCGCTGATGACGCTGCCGCTGCTGATCGGCGGGGTGTGCATCATCACCTCGATCATCGGGACTTACTTCGTCCGCCTGAGCGCGAAGGGCTCGATCATGGGCGCGCTCTACAAGGGCTTTTGGGTTGCCACGATCGGCGGCGCGGTCCTGATCCCGGTAGCCCTGTGGTATACGCTCGGAGGCGATCTCAATCAGACCGTGGCGACGACCACGGGCAATAGCTTCCCTGCGATCAATATCCTGTGGGCAAGCTACATCGGCCTCGCGGTGACCGCGCTCATCGTCTGGATCACCGAATATTACACCGGCACCAACTACCGCCCGGTGCAGTCGATCGC
>DATEIK010000058.1:0-2979 GCA_035279065.1 Sphingomicrobium sp.
CGCAAACCGCGCCGGCATCGTCTTCAGGGTGAAATCCTCCGGATCGCAGTCGGCGACTTCGGCCCAGGCCAGCGGCGCCGACACGCGCGCATCGGGACGCGCCCTGACGGAGTAGGCGCCGGCAATGGTCCGGTCCTTCGCGTTCTGGTTGTAGTCGAGGAAGACGCCGTGCCGCTCTTCCTTCCACCACTTGCTGGTGGCGAGGGCCGGCACCCGCCGCTCGACCTCCCGCGCGAAGGCCAGCGCCGCCCGGCGCACTTCGCCGAAGGTCCAGCGCCGCTCGATGCGCACGTAGACGTGCATGCCGCGGGATCCCGACGTCTTCGGCCAGCCGGTCAGCCCGAAATCGGCGAGCGTCGCCTGCACCACCGCTGCGACCTCGCGGACCTGCGCCCAGGACACGCCCGGCACCGGATCGAGGTCGATGCGCAGCTCGTCGGGGTGATCGAGATCGTCCGCGCGCACCGGATGCGGGTGGAGCTCGAGGCAGGCCAGATTGGCCATCCAGACGAGCGCGGCGGCGTCGCGCGGAACGATCTCCTCCGCCGTGCGTCCCGACGGAAAGCTCAACGAGACGACCTCGATCCAGTCAGGCCGCGACTGCGGCGCCCGCTTCTGATAGAAGAATTCGCCGCCGATGCCGTTGGGGTAGCGCACCAGCACGTTCGGCCGCCCGCCTGCGCCGCGCAAGGCGCCGTCGGCGACGGCCAGGTAGTAGTGCACCAGATCCCGCTTGGTGATGCCGGCGTCGGGAAACAGGACCTTGTCGGGGTTCGAGACCGGCACGTCCCGCCCGGCCGCGTTGACCATCACCGGCTGCTCTTTGCGAGGCACGCTCTCAGGATAGCTCGGGGGAGCAACCGGGCCGGAGGCCCGATCTTCGCGTGGGGGTGGGGCCCCACGCGAGCGGGCGGGGTGGGAACCCGCCCGCCAACCAAATAATGCTGACCGACTGCGATTAGCCATCCGCGTGTTGAATTGCAGCGTACCCCGCAGAGTCTCTTCCCCCGACTCCGTAGGGCCGTCGGCCAGGCCTGCTCGCGGGCTCCCGCTTCGCGGCGCGGAAAATCGCCCCTCCGGCGCTGACCTGCCGATGCGCCCTCGCCCATGCCTGATCCGCACGACAGCCAACCATCGGTTGGGCAGTCGGGTGATTCGGGCGACAGCGGCGAAACCGCGGCGAGGGCGATGGCTGCGCCTGCGGGGCGCTTTAGGGGCTGCGCTGTCGCGCCGCTCAGAGGTCGCTCCGCCAGCAGGCCTGACCATCGGCCTGGGCGCGTGATGCGAGCATCGGTGCTCGTTCACGGCTCCGCGAACGCGACTAATCATCCACACGCCGCTTAGCAGCACCCGGCCCGGAGGCCCGGTCTTCGCGTGGGGGTGGGGCCCCACGCGAGCGGGGCGGGGTCTGCAACCTGATAGATGGGTAACAAAATAAACCGGATACATCGGTAACACTTGATTGATGTTTCCGGCGCGTCATCTGCGCTCACCGGGTGGAGTCGCGGCGGGACTGTGGCATCCTCGCGCTCCATCAGAGACGTCGGCCGTGCCAGGCAGCCCGGAATCGTCCAGTCCGCCGTTCGATGCGGCCGACTTCGATGTGCATGAAGCGCACGGTCCAATCACCGCGGACGGTTTCGGCGAGGCCGACGAGTTCGCCGCACAGGGCTTCGCAAATGAAGACCTCCTCGCCAGCCCACTTGATCTGCCCCTTGTCCCGCACGCGTCGCACTTGATGCGTCGGATCGTAGAACGGCTCGTCCAGCCGCGACGGAAACGGACGGGAGGACGGCACATAGACGCGGGCCGGCGGTTGCTGCCCTAACGCTTCGTGGGGCCGTTCTTCGTTGAAGGCCCGCCGCATCCGGTCGAACCGGCGCTGCTGTTGGGCGGCGCTGGCCGCCGGCGGTTGCGCGGTCTCTTCTTGCAACGTGCGGTGAAATCGCTCGTGCCGCCCGTTCTGCTCCGGATGGCCCGGATCGATCCGATCCAACTGAATGCCGAGCCGCAACCACCACACCGACAGCCGCGTCAGCTGCGCGGCGCCCGACGACGCGAACGGCGTGCCGTTGTCCGTCCGAAACACCCGGGGCAAGCCATACTCACGAAATACGCGTTCGCACCACGGCCGCACGCCTGCGTCCGTCGGCGCCGTAATCCGACAGCACAACACCCAGCGGCTGTAGTTATCGATGATCGTGAGCGGATCACACCGTGTCCCATCCGCGGTCCGAAACCAGCCTTTGAAATCCCCGCTCCAGACATCATTCGGCTGCTGAGCCGCCACCAGCGGCTGCGTCAACGGCACCGCATACCGGGGCCGCCGCCGTCGTTCGCTCAGCCCCGCGCGCCCCAGCAGCTCGCCAATCGTGCTCGCCGCCGGCCAGGGGCGTGTCGCGTCGCGCTCCTCGAGAGCCCACCGCAGTTTCTTGGGACCCCAGCGCGGATACCGGCGCCGCAACGCCACGATCAGCGCCGCCACCTCGTCGGTCATCCGTCGCCCGTGTGCGTGCGGTGCCCGTGACCGATCCGCCAGGCTGCCGCCGGGGTCGCTCTGGTAGCGCGCCACCCACTTGTACACGGTCTTCCGAGCGACGCCGTAGCGCTCGGCCAGCTCGGTCATCGACCACTCATCGCGCAGCCAGTCCGCAATCAACGCGACTCGCTGATCCATGGGGCAGGTCTCCTTCCAGGGCATCGCTCGGATTCCTCCTCCTGATGCCCATCTCACCTGTTACCCATGTATCCGGTCTACTCTGTTACCGATCTATCCGGTTTGCACCCGGGGTGGGAACCCGCCCCGCAACAAAGAAATGCTGACGATGCCTGTCGCGCGCCGTACGGACTCGCGGCTGAAGCTGGCGGGTCCTGTCCGGCAACAGCCCCACGTGGTGCTCGGCACAAAGCGCTTGTCGACGGGCGTCGCCTGCGCGCCACGCGGGGCGCCCCGTTGCCGGCCACCCGCGCGCGGGCACG
>DATEIK010000059.1:0-7530 GCA_035279065.1 Sphingomicrobium sp.
TAGGGACTAGCGTCCGCCTTATCGGCTCGCATTCGAATTTTATTGGCGTGGCGGCTTCAGGGTCTGCTTTTGTTCCTCCGAATTTGACCGCTTGAAAGCGGAAGCCGCAGCCGCCGCACGCCGGTAGCCATGGCCGAAGCCGAGGCGATCCGGAGGGTCCCGATGAAGTTGCTTGTGCCGGTCCTCGCGGCCGGCTTTCTTTGTCTGACGCCGGCTGCGGCGGATGCCGCGGAAAGCAACTCCGCGACGGCGGAGGCGTATCGCTCGGCGATGGAAGCCGCGCGGTGGACGGGCCCGCTGCTGGCATCCAACGCCGAGACCCTCCCGCGGGGGCATTTTTACACCGAGCCATATTTCTTCGACGGGATTTCGGGCGGCGACCATCACCCGGGAACGAGCGGTTTCTACCAATATGGGCTGACCGACGATTGGACCGTCGGGGTGAAGCCGTTCTTTTCGTACGGCACCAAGAGGTACAATCGCAGCGTCGCGATCGGCGATTTCAAGCTGCTCTCCCAGGTCCGGCTTTCGCACTTCCGCGCCGACCATCGCGTGCCGAGCGTGGCGCTGGTGACGAACCTGGTTCTTCCGACCGGCAAGAACGACCACTTGGGCGAGCTCAAGAGCGGCCACGGCTCGGGTGCGTTCGCGCCGGAAATCGGTGTCAACGTCCAGCAATATTTCCTGCTGAAGAACGGCCGGCTGCTCCGTGGGCGGATCAACATCCTCAAGGATTTCCCGCTGCGCACCGATATTTCCGGGCGGAGCACTTACGGCACCGGTCCGGCCTTTCGCGGGCATGCGAGGCCCGGTTCGAAGACGAGCATCATCCTCGGTGCGGAATACAGCCTGACGAAGGAATGGGTGCTGGCGCTCGACGTGGAGCGCGATCAGTGGGCGAGGACGAAGGTCGCGGGCCGGGACACGCCCGATGGGCCGCGGCTCCGGCGGACGTCGCCGAGGAGCTGGAACATCGGGATCGCGCCCGCGGTCGAATATAATTGGAGCGACCGCGGCGGCGCGATCTTCGGCGTGTGGATCGTGCCCAAGGGGCACAATACGCGCTCGTCGGTCACCCCGGCGATCGCGGTCCAGCGCTTCTGGTAGGCTTCGAAACTCCGGCGCCGAAGGTATAGACCAGCCGCCCGCCGAGCCAGCCGCCAAGCGCGAGGACCAGCGCGCTGCAGATGCTGAGAGCAATCGTCGCCGAACCGAGTGGGGCTGCGGCAGTGAAGCTGTCCTTGCGAAGGTAGAGCGCAATTCCGTAGCCGAGCCACGCCAACCCGACGGCGGCCATGTGCCGCATCGCGTGCGGGACGATCGCCTGGTCGAGCTTCGTCAGGTCGAACATTCCAGCTCCCATGGCGACGAGGCCCATGGCGAGCCCGCCCGCCATCAGGATCGCGCCAAGCTGCGCATCGCTGGTGATGCCGGCCATCCACGCCACGTCGGTTGCCGTCGCCGAAAGCAGCAAGGCAATCGGGAAATGGACGATCGCCGGGTGGAGTGGATGGCCGAGCACCGGGGGCAACTCAGATCAGGTGGAACACGCCGCCGGCGAGGAGCAGGAAGCCGACCACCGCGATGCCAGCGTGGGCGACGACCGCGCCCTTGGGGGGTGAGACCTTCCGCGCGTGGTAAGAGGCGAGGAAGAAGCCGGCGAGCGCCGCCACGACGAGGATGATGAGTGCGGTCGGCACGATCTTGGCGACATCGGTCGAGCCGCCGAGCACGACGATCGCGGTCAGGACGAGGCCGGTCGCGCCTAGCGCCATGTGAAGCAGCGAAAGCGCCCAGGACGCGAGCTGCCCGCGAAGCACCGAATTGGCGAGGATGAGGCCGCCGACGGCCCCGACTGCGAAAACCAGAACGGCAATGGTCAGCATATTTTCCTCCTGCTTTTACGGGCAGGTTGTGCGGCCAATTTGCTCACTTTGTCAACTTATACCATTACAAAGTTGCGAAAGTCGTGGATTCGGTTAGATTCGAATAGGATGGACGACGCGCAACACAGCGAGCCGGGGCGCAGCCGGGACCGAATCCTCGGGCTTTTGCTGCGCTCTGAGGAACCACTGTCGGTGCAGGCTCTGGCGACTCTCCTCGGCATTTCGCGCAACGCCGCGCATCAGCAGGTTTCAGCCCTCGAACGCGAAGGGCTGATCGAGCGCGATTCGGCGATCCGCACCAAGGGCCGTCCATCGCAGGGCTTTCGGCTGAGTACTGCCGGAAGCGCCACTTTTCCGCGCCAATATGCGCTGATCGCGCGACAGTTGCTCGGCGAGCTGTCACAGCATCTCGGACCGGCGGAGCTAAGCGCCGCGTTGCAGCGGATCGGCTCCAGCCTCGCCGATTCCCTGTCATCCGAAGCTGATTCCGACCCCGATCGGGTTATCGCTTCGGTCGCCGGACTGATGCGCGAGCTCGGCTACGAATCGTCGACGGCCGAGGGACCGGAAGGATTCGAGATCGAGGCGCGCAACTGCGTCTTCCATGACCTTGCCATGGCCGACCCGAACATCTGCGAGGTCGATCTCGCGCTGTTGCGCTCGATGACCGGCCGTTCGGTGGATCACCGGCGCTGCATGGCGCGCGGCGAGCGCTCGTGCCGCTTCGCCTTCGGTCCAGCGAAACCCGACGCCTGATTATTCGGCGGCGGGGGCGGTGCCTCCGGCTTTCTTGCGAGCCTTCGCCTTGGGCGGCGTCTTGGCCTTGGACACCTTGGGCGGCGCTGGGGTCAGTTCGAACGCCGGGGCATTGTCCTTGATGCGGACCTTGACTTCGCCGCCGTTGACCAACTTGCCGAACAGCAGTTCCTCGGCCAGCGGCTGCTTGATCTTCTCCTGCACCAGGCGGCCCATCGGACGCGCGCCGTAGAGCTTGTCGTAGCCGCGATCGACCAGCCACTTCCGTGCCTCGTCGTCCAAATCGATGTGGACGTTACGGTCCGCGAGCTGGAGCTCGAGCTGCAGGATGAACTTGTCGACGACGCGCGCGACGACGGCCGGCGGCAGATAACTGAACGGCACGATCGCATCGAGGCGGTTGCGGAACTCGGGCGTAAACATTTTCTTGACCGCATCCTCCTGCGCGTCCTCGCGCGACGCGGCGCCGAAGCCGATGCTCTCGCGCGCCATGTCCGACGCGCCGGCATTGGTGGTCATGATCAGGATCGAGTTCCTGAAATCGACCGTCTTGCCGTGGTGGTCGGTGAGGCTGCCGTGGTCCATGACCTGCAGCAGGATGTTGAACAGGTCGGGGTGCGCCTTCTCGATCTCGTCGAGCAGCAGGACCGAATGCGGGTGCTGGTCGACCGCGTCGGTCAGCAGGCCGCCCTGGTCATAGCCGACATAGCCCGGAGGCGCGCCGATCAGACGGGAGACCGAATGGCGCTCCATATATTCGGACATGTCGAAGCGCTGCAGCGGGATGCCCATGATCGATGCGAGCTGCCGCGCGACCTCGGTCTTGCCGACGCCCGTCGGCCCCGAGAACAGGTAATTGCCGATCGGCTTGTCGGGGTCGCGCAGGCCCGCGCGGCTGAGCTTGATCGCCGAGGCGAGCTTCTCGATCGCCAGGTCCTGGCCGAAGACCACGCGCTTGAGGTCGGCCTCGAGATGCTCGAGCACCTGCTTGTCGTCGGCGCTGACCGACTTGGGCGGGATCCGCGCCATGGTCGCGACCACGGCCTCGATCTCCTTGGGCGTAATCACCTTCTTGCGGCGCGACGGCGGCACCAGCATCTGCATCGCGCCGACCTCGTCGATCACGTCGATCGCCTTGTCGGGCAATTTGCGGTCGTGGATGTAGCGCGCCGAAAGCTCGACCGCGCTTTTCACCGCGTCGGGCGTGTAGCGGACATTGTGGTGCTGCTCGAACGACGAGCGCAGCCCGGCGATGATCTTGATCGTGTCCTCGACCGTCGGCTCGTTGACGTCGATCTTCTGGAACCGCCGCAACAGCGCGCGGTCCTTCTCGAAATGGTTGCGGAACTCCTTGTAGGTGGTCGAGCCGATGCAGCGGATCGTGCCTGACGACAGCGCGGGCTTCAGCAGGTTCGACGCATCCATCGCGCCGCCCGAGGTCGCGCCGGCTCCGATCACGGTGTGGATCTCGTCGATGAAGAGGATCGCGTTGGGCAGCTTCTCGAGTTCGCCGACGACCGACTTAAGCCGTTCCTCGAAGTCGCCGCGGTAGCGCGTGCCGGCGAGCAGCGCGCCCATGTCGAGCGCGTAGATCACCGCGCCCTTGAGCACGTCGGGAACGTCGCCTTCGATGATCTTGCGCGCGAGCCCTTCGGCGATCGCGGTTTTGCCGACGCCGGGATCGCCGACGTAGAGCGGGTTGTTCTTCGAGCGGCGGCAGAGAATCTGCACGGTCCGGTCGACTTCGCTCATGCGGCCGATCAGCGGGTCGACCTTGCCCGCGCGCGCCTTCTCGTTGAGGTCGACCGTGAACTGCTTGAGCGCGCTTTCCTTCTTCCCCTCGGTCTTCTCGCTCTTCTCCTCGGCGCCTTCGGGCGCGCGCGGCTCCTGCGCAGTCTCGCCCTTGCCGACGCCGTGGCTGATGTAGGTCACCGCATCGAGACGGCTCATGTCCTGCTGCTGGAGGAAATAGACGGCGTAGCTCTCGCGCTCCGAGAAGAGCGCGACGAGCACGTTGGCGCCGGTGACCTCGTCGCGGCCCGACGACTGGACGTGGAGGATCGCGCGCTGGACGACCCGCTGGAAGCCGCTGGTCGGCGTCGGGTCGGTGGCGCTGTCGGCGACGAGCGCGCCAAGCTCATTGTCGAGATATTGCTTCACGCTGGCGCGCAGGTCGTCGCGGCTGACGCCGCACGCGGTCATCACTTTCGACGCATGCTCGTCGTCGATAAGCGCGATGAGAAGATGTTCGAGAGTCGCATACTCGTGCCTGCGGCGGCTGGCCTCCCCCAGGGCATTGTGGAGGGTTTGTTCGAGTTCGCGCGCAAAACTGGGCATTTACGGTAAGACTCCCCGCCCCCTGAAGAGCCAGCGGGCTTCATAATCAATGTCATATGCCCGTCCGCCGCAATCAAGAGCGAGGGGAGGGCTTATCCCCATTTATCGCTTGAACAGCTGTTCCGCGGCTGAACGGTGCTTCGTCGCGGCGTCCATGTGCGCTTCGACGCGAGCGATCTCCGCCTTCAGCGTCTCGATGCGCTCCTTCAGCTCCTCGATCGACATCGGGTCGAGGTCCTGCCGGCCGAGCGCGACGAGCGGGTCGTCGGGCTTGCTCGGGAAGAGATCGTCGGGATCCATCGGGCCGGAATCGTTGACCGATGCGCGGGCGGTGTCAATAAGCCGCTTCACCGTGTCCAATCCGCTCCCTTCGGTGATGAAAGCGGTGATCGCTCCGCCGGCTGACGGGGACGGCGGCTTGCTGATGGTCGATCGCCCGGTGCCCGAGCCGAGGGCCGGTGAAGTGTTGGTCAAGGTCGCCGCCGCCGGCGTCAACCGTCCCGACATCCTGCAGCGGCGCGGACTCTACCCGCCGCCGCCCGGCGCGCCCGACATTCTGGGGCTCGAGGTCGCGGGCGAAATCGTCGCGGCGTGCGAGGGGGCGGAAGAGGTCATCGGCCAGCGCGTTTGCGCGCTCGTCGCGGGCGGCGGCTATGGCGAATATTGTGTCGCTCCGGTCGGCACATGCCTCACCGTGCCCGACGCGCTGTCGATGGTCGAAGCGGCGGCGATGCCCGAGACCCTGTTCACCGTCTGGGTCAATCTGTTCGAGCGCGGTTTCGCCGCCGACGGCGACTGGGTTTTGGTTCACGGCGGCACCAGCGGGATCGGAACGATGGCGATCGCGCTGGGGACGTTGTTCGGGCTGCACGTCATCGTGACCTGCGGGACCGACGAAAAGTGCCGGCGCGCCCTCGACCTCGGCGCGGAAGCGGCGATCAACTACCGCGACCAGGATTTCGTCGAGGAAGTCCACCGCCTGACCGACCGCAAGGGCGTCAGCGCGGTCGTCGACATGGTCGGCGGCGATTATTTGCCGCGCAACCTGTCGTGCCTCGCCGAGGAAGGGCGGCATGTGTCGATCGCCGTCCAGCGCGGCGCGAGCGCGGAGATCGCGATCGTCGACATCATGCGACGCCGCCTGATGCTGACCGGCTCGACGCTCCGCCCGCGATCGGTCGAGTTCAAGACGATGGTCGCCGACGAGATCGCCAAGACGGTCTGGCCCTATGTCGAAGGCGGTCGCCTGAAGCCTGTGATCGACCGCGTCTTCCCGTTGTCCGAAGCCGCCGCGGCGCACGCCCGGATGGAGTCGGGCGAGCATGTCGGAAAGATCGTGCTGACGACGGAGATCTAGTCTTCGTTGTCCTCGATCGAATCCACCCACAGCGCGAACCCGACGGCGCCGGCGACGAGCACCGTTCCTACGCCGATCGCGATCCAGCCCCCGGTCGAGATCCCATTTTTGGCGCCCATGCCGGCGCCGCCCCGAGCGGTGAGCCCGAGCGCCCGGTCGGCGCGAACCCCGGCAAGGCGAAGCTCGGGCTTCGATTTGGGTGCCAGCGTCAGCGCGACGCCGTTGCCGATGTTGGTGTGGACGCCTCGGGCCGAGACGCGCGTAAACGCCGGCGCTACCCCGAGCGACGCGCGCGGCCGCGCAATGCTTTTGCCTCCCAGGGGCACGTGCACCTGTGCCCCGACGAAGGCGCCCGTATGTTGCCCGGTCGTCTGGTCGGCCCAGTCCTGGGCCTGAACGGGCGTTGCCAACAGCAGCGCGGCCGTGACGAAACCTAGAGATTTGCGCATCGATCCCCCTTGATCAGAATGCTCGCGCCTAATCTAAGGGCGTTCGTCGGGACAGCGACAAATCTGCCGGAGGGCGGGAATGAGCGACAAGCTGGTACTCCACGAATATTCGGCGTCGGGCAATTGCTACAAGGTGCGGCTGACCGCGGCGCACGCGGGAGTGCCGCTCGAGCGGCGCGAATATGACCTGATGAAGGGCGAGACGCGGACGCCCGAATTCCTCGCGAACGTCAGCGCCAACGGCCGGATTCCAGTGCTCCAGGCGGGCGACCGTTTCATTCCGGAAAGCAATGCGATCTGCTTTTACATCGCAGACGGTTCGCCGCTGATCCCGGCCGAGCGCGCGGACCGCGCCGACATGCTCCACTGGATGTTTTGGGAGCAGTATCACCACGAGCCCAACATCGCGACGCTGCGCTTCTGGATGCGCTGGCATGGCCTCGATCGGCTGACCGACCTCCAACGCTCGCAGATGCCGGTGAAGCGCAAGCTCGGCAACGAGGCGCTCCAGCTTATGGATGAGCATCTGGCCGGCCGCGAATGGTTCGTTGGGGACGCGATGAGCCTCGCCGACATTTGCCTGTTCGCTTACACGCACGTCGCAGACGAGGCGGACTTCGACCTCGCGCTCTACCCCAACGTGATCGAGTGGATGGAGCGCATCATGACCCAGCCGAGCCATGCGCCGATGGACGCGTGACGAGGCTTGCTCCGCGGCAGCGGTGAGACTACATCGCACGCCAAG
>DATEIK010000060.1:0-17515 GCA_035279065.1 Sphingomicrobium sp.
TGAGGTCACCGACCCCGCCATTCCCGCCGGCACCGAGATGGTCCGCACCAGCGTCCGCGAAGCGCTGCGCGATGCGATGGCCGAGGAGATGCGTGCCGACGACCGCGTGTTCGTGATGGGGGAGGAAGTCGCCGAGTACCAGGGCGCCTACAAGGTCACCCAGGGACTGCTCGAGGAGTTCGGCGCGAAGCGCGTGGTCGACACGCCGATCACCGAATATGGCTTCGCCGGCCTCGGGACGGGGGCGGCGATGGGCGGCCTTCGTCCGATCGTCGAGTTCATGACCTTCAATTTCGCGATGCAGGCAATCGACCACATCATCAATTCGGCGGCGAAGACCAATTACATGTCGGGCGGACAGATGCGCTGCCCGATCGTCTTCCGCGGGCCCAACGGCGCCGCCGCGCGGGTGGCGGCGCAGCACAGCCAGAATTACGGGAGCTGGTACGCGCACGTGCCCGGCCTGATCGTGATCTGCCCGTACAGCGCGGCCGACGCCAAGGGCCTGCTCAAAGCCGCGATCCGCACCGACGACCCGGTCGTGTTCCTCGAGAACGAGCTGCTCTACGGCCAGCATTTCGACGTTCCGCAGCTCGACGATTACGTGCTGCCGATCGGCAAGGCGCGGATCGTCCGGCCGGGCAAGGACGTCACCATCGTCAGTTACTCGATCGGCGTCGGCGTCGCGCTCGAAGCCGCACAGGAGCTGATGGGGCAGGGGATCAACGCCGAGGTGATCGACCTGAGGACGCTGCGCCCGCTCGACAAGGCGACGGTGCTCGAAAGCCTCAAGCGCACCAACCGCATGGTGGTGGTCGAGGAGGGCTGGCCGGTGTGCTCGATCGCGAGCGAGATCATCTCCGTCGCCATGACGGAGGGATTCGACGATCTCGACGCGCCGGTGTTGCGGGTCACCGACAAGGACGTGCCGCTGCCTTATGCTGCGAACCTCGAGAAGCTGGCGCTGATCAAGGCGTCGGACGTGGTCGAGGCGGTGAAGGCGGTCACCTATCGCTGAACCGCGCGACCGCGATCTCGTCCGGCTCTATTGGCCCGTCGAGCTGCGGCCCGCTTTCGATGCCTTGTTCGATATCGACGATGCGATGGCCGATGTCGTCGCGCACTCCACCCAGCCTGCGCTTGGCGCGATCAAGCTCGCCTGGTGGCGCGAGCGGCTGGAGGAGCTCGATGAGGGCAAGGTGCCCGCCGAGCCGCGGCTGCAGGCGGCGGCGGCGGAATTGCTTTCGCGCGGAATCTCGGGAAGCCAGCTTGCACGGCTCGAAGACGGTTGGACGGCCATGCTCGAAGAACATCCTGACGCCGACCGTGTTGCCGCGGGGTTCGAACTGCCGTTCGAGTTCGGAGCTGTGCTCCTTGACGTGAAATTCGGCTTTCTTCACGCTGCGGGACAAGTTGTAGCAGGCATGAGGATTGCCCGATCTGGCCTGCGGGATATGCCGGCCAAGCTTCCTAGCCTCGAGGGCCAGGTGAGCCCTCGGCACGCTCGCCCGTTGACCGCATTTGCTGCCCTTGCAATGCGTGACCTGCACCGCGGCGGCCCGCCGTTCGAGCGCGAGGGAACGCCTGGACGCGCCCTGACCCTCATGCGGCACCGCTTGACCGGCCGTTTCCCTCGGTAGTTGACAGGATCGCCTCCGAAACGGAGGGTGCGCGTCGTGCCGAATCTCCTTTGCGAAGGAGATTTGTATGCTGCGTTTCTTCGCCGGCGCCGCCTCGGCCTTCCTGCTTTTGACCGGCGCCTTCCTGATCTGGCAGTCGCGGGCCGAGAATAGCCCGACCTTGCCAACTGCACCGCCGGCGCGGACCGGGGGCGCGTCGCTTTTCGCCGCTTCGGCGAAGCTCGAGGCGCCCGAGGCGAGCCCAAAGAGCCGCGAGGAGAAGCGGTTCAGCCGCGCCGACAAGAACAAGGACGGGCGGATCGAAGCGAACGAGCTGCTCGACCCGCGGCGCAAGGCGTTTGCCAAGCTCGACGCCAACGGCAACGGCACACTGTCGTTCGAGGAGTGGGCGGTAAAGACGATTGGCAAGTTCAAGGGCGCGGACAAGGACCGCAACGGCCTTCTTACCGCCGCCGAATATGCGTTGACCGCGCCGCCGCCGCCCAAGCACCCGGCCTGCAGCTGCCGGCAAAGCTATGTGGCGGCGGATGATTGAGCTTCCTCCCCATCGTAGCGCGATGGGGAGGGGAACCATGCGAAGCATGGTGGAGGGGTAAATGCCGCCACGTCGCGAGAAAAACGAGATGGTCCTAAGGGCGCGCGCCCTAAGGCGGAGTCTGACGCTACCCGAAGGGCTGCTTTGGCAGTCGCTTCGCCAGCGACCCGGCGGATTCAAATTCCGCAGCCAGCATCCGATCGGGCGGTGTGTCGTCAATTTCTATTGCGCCGCCAGCCGGCTGGTCATCGAGGTCGATGGGCAAAGCCATTCGATGAGCGATCGGCCGAAACGTGATGAACGCCGGGATCAATGGTTGCGAGGACAAGGACTGCGGGTTCTGAGGTTGGATGCGGCCGACGTCATGCGCGACCTGGACGCGGCGGTTGCGGCGATCATTGTCGCTTGTCGGCCCTAGTCTACCCCTCCACCATCTCGCTTTGCGAGATGGTTCCCCTCCCCACAGCTTCGCCGCAGGGAGGAATGAGGTTCTGGTTAGAATGACCCCCCGCGGCTAGGTCTCATCAAATGAGCGCTGACCTCGTCAACCGCGCCGAGCAGCTGGCGGCAGCAGGGCGTTGGGCCGAGGTCTCGGCCGTGTTGGAGCCGCTCATCGAAGACGCGCGATCGGCCGGCCTGTGGAGCATGCTTGGCATGGCCCGGCTGCGCACCGGTAACCACTCGGCCGCGGCCGATTCATTCGTGCGTGCGGCAAGCCTGGATGCGGAGGGCGGCCGGGCGTGGCTCAACGCGGCGAGCGTGCTGAGCCAAGTGGGGCGCATGGCGGACGCGGCCGAGGCCGCACAGCGGGCCATCAGCTTCGGGTTCGCGCCGCCCGAGGCGCATCTCCTGCTCGGGCGAGCGCTCCAGCGGTCCGGCGATCTCGACGGTGCGGAGGCGGCTTTCGAGGCGGCGATCGCTTCCCGCCGGGCCTTCGCGGCCGCGCACCGCGAGTTGGCACAGTTACTGTGGATGCGTTCGGGTGACCTCGAACGGGCCACCGAACGGCTGAACGTCGCGATCGCCGCTCACCCCGCCGACACTGAGCTCCGCGATGTCTTGATGCGGCTGTTGAAGGCGGCCGGAGACGAGTCCGGAGCACAATCGGCGGCCGCGGGCCTTCTGGAGACCATGCCGCCGGGCGCCGGGCGGCGATTGTTCGAGGCCCAGGAGGCGGATTTGCGCGGCGATTATGCGGCAGCAGCGGAAGCCGCGCGCGACGCCGCCAGGATGGGCGCCGATTTCTCGCAGTCGCTCGAGGCGCTGGCGTCGGCGCAGCTCGCAATGGGAGACGCGGTTGGCCTGCTGGCGACGGCCGATGAATGGCTCGGCCACGAAGAATTCAACCAGCTCGCCATCGGTTATCGCGCGAGTGCGTTGCGCATGCTCGGCGACCCGCGCGGCGACGCCTTCCGCGACTATGAAAGGCTGGTCAGGCCGTTCGACGTCGATGTCCCCGCACAATGGGCAGGCATGGACGCTTTCCTCACCGACCTCGCGGCAGCGCTCAGCCGATTGCACCCCTTCGAAGCGCCTCCCCTCGGCCAGTCGATCCGGGGCGGCAGCCAGACCATGGAGCCGCTGTTCCAATCGACCGATCCCGCCGTTCGCGGCTTCTTCCAGGCGATCGACGGGCCAATTCGCCGTTACATGGCGGAGCTTGGGACTGGCAGCGACCCGCTGCGAGTCCGCAACCGGGGTGCCTATGCGATCAAGGGGTCCTGGTCGGTGTGGCTGGGGCCGGGCGGCTTCCACGTCGACCACGTGCATCCGCAAGGCTGGATTTCTTCGGCCTGCTACATCCAGACGCCCAAGGCGAGCGAGGACAGCGAGCGCAGGGAAGGCTGGATCCGCTTCGGCCAGCCTCCGGTCCAGCCACCCGGCGGGCTGTCAGCCGAGTATTTCGTCGAGCCGCGGCCCGGCCGCCTCGTCCTCTTCCCGGCCTGGATGTGGCACGGAACCGTCCCGTTCACGTCCGACGAACGGCGGCTGACCGTCGCGTTCGACGCGTTGCCCGCCTGATCGTGCCAGCCAGTCGTCGAATGCCGCGCGGGCGCGGTCGGTATACGCTTTCTTGCGGTCTGCCTTGCGCAAGCGTCCTTCGAGCGGGGGCATCAGCCCGAAGTTGACGTTCATCGGCTGGAAGGTCTCCGCGTCGGCGCCGCCGGTGATGTGGCCGAGGAGCGCGCCGAGCGCCGTAACGACCGGAGGCGGCGGCAAGGTTTCGCCGCGCAGCTCGGCAGCGGCGAATCGCGCGGCGAGAATCCCGACCGCCGCGCTTTCGACATAGCCCTCGCAGCCGGTGATCTGCCCGGCGAAGCGGATGTTGGGTTTCGATTTAAGGCGCAGCTCCTGATCGAGCAGCCGCGGCGAGTTGATGAAGCTGTTGCGGTGAATTCCGCCAAGCCGCGCGAACTCGGCATTCTCGAGGCCCGGGATGGTACGGAAGATGCGTACCTGCTCGCCGTGCTTCAGCTTGGTCTGGAAGCCGACCATGTTCCACAAGGTGCCGAGCGCATTGTCCTGGCGAAGCTGGACGACGGCATAGGGCCAGCGCCCGGTGCGCGGATCGTCGAGGCCCACGCCTTTCATCGGTCCGTAGCGAAGCGTGTCCACGCCACGCTCGGCCATGACCTCGATCGGCATGCAGCCTTCGAAGTAGGGCGTGTCCTTTTCCCAGTCGTGGAAGGGCATCTTCTCGCCCTCGACCAGTGCGCCGACGAAATCCTCGTATTGCGCCTTGTCGAGCGGGCAGTTGATGTAATCCTTCCCGCCTTTTTCCCAACGAGCGGCCATCCACGCCTTGCCCATGTCGATGCTGTCGCGATGCACGATCGGCGCGATGGCGTCGAAGAAGGCGAGGGCGTCCTGGCCGGTCTCGGCGGCGATGCTCGCCGCGAGCGCCGAGCCTGTCAGCGGCCCCGTGGCGATGATCGCCGGGTGGTCAGGAAGCGCGTCGATGCGCTCCCGCACAACGGTGATGTTGGGGTGTTGCTCGATCGCCCGCGTGACTCCGGCGGCGAAGCCGTCGCGGTCGACCGCGAGCGCCGAGCCCGCGGGGACGCGATGCTTGTCGGCGGCCCGCATGACCAGCGAATCCAACGCGCGCATCTCCTGATGGAGCAGGCCGACCGCATTGTGCTCGGCATCGTCGCTACGGAAGCTGTTCGAGCACACCATCTCGGCGAAGCGGTCGCTGTGGTGGGCCGGAGTCGTGTCGCCGCCGCCACGCATCTCGGAGAGGCGCACGCGAAGCCCGGCTTCGGCCAGCTGCCACGCCGCTTCGCTGCCGGCCAGGCCACCGCCGACGATGTGGATGTCGAAGGACATGGGGCGCCAATAGTCGGTGCGAGCACTTTCGTCATGCCGGCCTTGACCCGGCACCCGCCTATTCTTCAATCGTCGCAAAGAAAGGCAGGTCCCGGCTCAAGATGTCCTGAGCGACGGCCGCAGGCGGCGTCGAAGGGGCCGGGATGACGGAAAGAATGCGAATATTCACCATCGGCTATGAAGGCGCGACGATGGACGAGTTCCTCGCGGCGCTCAAGGAGGCCGCGGTCGAGCGGTTGATCGACGTGCGCGCCCTGCCACTGTCGCGCAGGCCGGGATTCTCCAAGTCGCCATTGTGTGCCGCGCTGGAGGAAGCCGGGATCGAATATGTGCACCTGAAGGCGCTCGGCACGCCCGCCGAGGGGCGTTCGGCCGCGCGGGCCGGCCGCCACTCCGACCTCGAGCGTATCTACGCCGGGCAGCTCGAGCTTCCCGAGGCGCTCGTCCAGGCCGCCCAGATGGTGGAGCTTGCCAAGGAGAAGCCGAGCGCCTTGCTATGCTTCGAGCGCGAACCGGCGCACTGCCACCGGACCTTGCTCCTCGACGCCGTCGCGCCGGATGCCGAGGTCGTCGACCTATTCGCCTAAAATTACTTTAGGTTAGCGCGAGGAACCGCGCGCTCGCAGGCCGGTTACTCCTGCGGGACAATCGAAAAATAGGGAGAGACCTCGATGAGGACACTGGCGATTCTGCTCGGCGGCGCGATGGCCGTCGCCGCCTGCGCATCCAATCCGCCACCGCCGCCGCCCGCGCCGCCGGCCGCTGCGGTCGATCCGAACAACCCGCTGTTCGCGCCAGGCTTCCTCGCCCAGGCGGCGAGCGCCAACCAGTTCGAGATCGCTTCCAGCCAGCTCGCGCTGCAGGCGTCGCAGAACGCCGCGGTCCGCAATTACGCGAACCTGCTGATCTCCGACCATATGCGACTTGGCGCGCAGGTGACCGCCGCCGCCCAGTCGGCGGGCCTGACCATGCCGCCGCCGGGATTGCTTCCGGCGCAGCAGGCGGCGCTTGCCCAGCTGCAGGCCGCGGGGACCGGGCCGAACTTCGACATGGCCTATCGCCAGGCGCAGATCGACGCGCACAACCAGGCGATCGGGCTGATGCAGAATTATTCGACGGGCGGCGACGTGCCGGCGTTGCGCAGTGCCGCAGGGGGCGCGATCCCGATGATGCAGATGCACCTGCAACAGGCGCAGCTGCTCAATGTCGCGCCGCCGCCTCCGCCGCCGCAGCCGATGCCGGCACCCGGCCGGGCCGGCGAGCGCGGCTAGGCCTCTTCGGGAGCGGGATAGACCAGGCGGCCGTCTCGCTCCCTGGCCTTTGGAGTCATGCGCGCGGGCTCGACCCGGTCCTTGCCCATGAGGTGGAGGACCGCGCGCCCGCGCATGAGCAGATAATCGGCGATGATCCGGCGGTGACATCGCCACCATACGGCTTCCGAGCACATGATCGCGGTCGGCCGTTCGTCGGCTCGCGCGACCAGCTGCGCGAGGCCGCCGGCGAACGCGTCGGACAGCGCATAATCGGCGTAATTGTGGAAGCTCCGGTTCTCCCAGAAGCCATTGACCTCGGGCGGGACGTCACGCGATTTGCCGCGCAGGCCGCCGAGCTCGGCGATCCGCTCGTAGCCGACCTGGTACGGCGCCAACTCATCCGCCAGAACGTCGCTGTTATATTGCGGATTGGTGCGCGACCGCGGCACCGTCCGCACGTCGATCACGAGCTGCACCGGTCCCGCGCGGAGCAGCTCGACAAACTCCGGGATCGTGCGGGTCGAATGGCCGATCGTGTAGACGGGAAGCAAGGGCGTACCGCTATACCGCGGGCAGCTCCTCGGCTCGCGTGTGGCCGTTGAGCAGCGCCTCGATGTCGGGGATCGGCCGCCCCGTCATCTCCTTGTTCACGGTGCAGACGATGCGTCGCGCGACTTCCTTGTGCAGGCAGTCCTTGAGGACTCCGAGCGCCTTGGGCGGGGCGACGATTGCCAGCGCGTCGAAATCGTTGCGCAGGACGCGCGTCTTCAGCTCATCGGCCGCGTCTTTGATCCAACGATCTTCTTCCTGCTGGTGGAAGTCCGGTTCCTCATAAGTCGAATGACCGTAGCCGAAGCTCTGCTTCACGGTGCCCGGGGCGTCGGTCTTGATCTCGCGGTCCTTGCGATCCTCCCGCTGGTCATGCGCCTCGGTCCTCAAATCGATCTGGTTCTCGTCGCCGTGGTTGCGGAAGAACAGCATCTTGCGGCCGTCGGCGACCAGGACCAGCGCATTGTGGGGAAGGGGCATAGGCGATTCCTCCTGTGACATAGCCTAGAGGAGAACGCGGACTGGCGGCGGCCGGTTGCTACGGCTCGTCGCACATTTCGTCATGCCGGGCTTGACCCGGCACCCGCCTTCCTAATCCATCACGAGACCAAGGAAGGCAGGTCCCGGCTCAAGCATGTCCTGAGCGACGCCGCAGGCGGCGTCGAAGGGGCCGGGATGACAAACTTTACTCCTGCTCCGGATCGGCCGGCTGCTCAAGCTCGCTCTGGTCGGTGATTGCGTCGTCGACCGGCTCGATCTCATCGCCGCCCTCGACCTCGATCTCCTCCTCGTCGCTTTCGTCGATCTTGGCGACGCTCACCACATGCTCGCCCTCGGCGACACGGAAGATGGTCACGCCCTGGGTATTGCGGCCCATGATGCGGATGTCGCCGACGGTGGTGCGGATCATCTTGCCCTGGTCGGTGACCAGCATCAGCGCCTCGCCCTGGCGCGCCGGGAAGGACGCGATGACGCCTCCGTTCCGCTCCGAGGTGTCGATGTTGGTGATGCCCTGGCCGCCGCGGTTGGTGCGCCGGTATTCGTATGCCGAAGAGCGCTTGCCGTAGCCATTCTCGGTTACCGTCAGGATGAACTGCTCATTCTCCTGCAGCTCGGCGTAGCGGTCGTCGGGCAGCGTGCACTCGACGTCCTCGCGCTCGCGCCACGGCGGGCAGCGCATGTAGGCCTCGCGCTCCTCCTGCGTGGTGCCGACGCGGTGGAGGATCGACATCGAGATGACCTCATCGTCTCCAAGCAAGCGAACGCCGCGCACGCCGGTCGAGGTGCGTGACTGGAACTCGCGCACGTCGGTGGCCTTGAAGCGGATCGCCTTGCCGTTGCGGGTGGCGAGGAGCACGTCGTCGCCCTCGGTCAGCAGCTCGACGCCGATCAGGCGGTCGGTCGTATCGCCTTGTTCGTCGCTATCCTCGTCGACCTCGGTCGTGCCGAAGCGCATCGCGATCTTGCCCGCGGTGGGAACGTTGGTGAACGCGGCCATGCTGTTGCGCCGGACCGTCCCGTGGGCGGTCGCGAACATGATGTGGAGGCCGCCCCATTCCGCCTCGTCCTCGGGCAGCGGGAGGACCGTCGAGATGGTCTCGCCCTCGGCCAGGGGCAGCAGGTTGACCATCGGCCGCCCCTTGGTGTTGGGCCCACCCTCGGGGAGCTTCCACACCTTGAGACGATAGACCCGGCCGAGGTTCGAGAAGAACAGGACCGGATTGTGGGTCGAGGTCACGAACAGGTTGGTGACCGCGTCCTCGTCCTTGGTCGCCATGCCGGCGCGGCCCTTGCCGCCGCGGCGCTGCTCGCGAAACACCGACAGCGGGGTGCGCTTGATGTAGCCGGCGAGGGTCACGGTCACGACCATGTCCTCGCGCTCGATTAGGTCCTCGTCCTCGATGCCGTCGGCGGCGGGCGCAAGCTCGGACATCCGCGGCGTCGCGAACTCGGCTTCGACCTCGTCGAACTCTTCGCGCATGACCTCGTACAACCGAGCGCGGTTGGCGAGGATTTCGAGCAGCTCGCCGATATTCTTGGCGAGGCCCTCGAGCTCGGAAGCAATCTCGTCGCGGCCAAGCGCGGTCAGGCGATGGAGGCGCAGCTCCAGGATCGCCTTCACCTGCGCGTCCGACAGCCGGTACTTTTCGCGCTTCGCCTGCGGCTCGACCGCTTCGACCAGCGCGATGTAGGGGCGGATCTGCTCGCCCGGCCACTCGCGTTCGAGCAGCTTGTCGCGCGCTTCGGCGGGGCTCGCCGACCCGCGGATCAGCTTGACCACTTCGTCGAGGTTGGTGACCGCGACGACCAGGCCGAGCAGGATGTGGGCGCGCTCGCGGGCCTTGAGCAGCTCATATTTCGAGCGCCGGGTGATCACTTCCTCGCGGAAGCGGACGAAGCTCTCGATGATGTCGCGGAGCGTCAGCGTCTCGGGCCGGCCGCCGCGGATCGCGAGCATGTTCGCCGGGAAGCTCGACTGCGCGGGAGTGTGCCGCCACAGCTGGTTCAGCACGACGTCGGCCGTCGCGTCGCGCTTCAAGTCGATGACGATGCGCACGCCCTCGCGGTTCGATTCGTCGCGGATGTCGCTGACGCCCTCAATCCGCTTGTCCTTGGCGGCTTCGGCGATCTTCTCGACCAGGCCGTTCTTGCCGACCTGGTAGGGGATTTCGGTCAGCACGATCGAACGGCGGTCGCCACGGCCTTCCTCGATCGTGTGGCGGCTGCGCATCAGGATCGAGCCGCGGCCGGTGGTGTAGGCGCCGCGGATTCCGGACTGGCCGAGGATCAGGGCGCCGGTCGGGAAATCGGGGCCCTTCACATGCTCCATCAGCGCTTCGGAGCTGACCGCCGGGTCGTCGATATAGGCGCGGCACGCGCCGAGCACTTCGCCGAGGTTGTGCGGCGGGATGTTGGTCGCCATGCCGACCGCGATGCCGCCCGCGCCGTTGACCAACAGGTTGGGGAAGCGCGCCGGCAGCACCTGTGGTTCGCGCTCCGAGGCGTCATAGTTGGGCTGGAAGTCGACCGTGTCGCGGTCGATGTCGCCGAGCAGGAAATTGGCGACCTTGGCGAGCCGCGCCTCAGTGTAACGCATGGCCGCCGGCGGATCAGGGTCCATCGATCCGAAATTGCCCTGGCCGTCGATCAGCGGGACGCGCATCGACCAACTCTGGGTCATGCGCGCGAGCGCGTCGTAAATCGCCTGGTCGCCGTGCGGGTGATATTTACCCATGACGTCGCCGACGATGCGGCTCGATTTGCGGTACGGCCGGCCGGCGACATAGCCGGCTTCCTGGCAGGCGTGGAGGATGCGGCGATGGACCGGCTTCAGACCGTCGCGCACGTCGGGCAGCGCACGGCTGACGATCACGCTCATCGCGTAATCGAGGTAGCTGGTCTTCATTTCGTCGACGATCGAGATCGGCGCGATGTCGGGTTCGCCGCCTGCGGGCGGACCGGGGTTAAGCTCGTCGATTGGCGGTTCGGTGGCCAAGAGAAATCCTGCTGCTTAAGGATGCACACAGGGCTGCAGCAGAGCGCCGCCTCCCCAGCAATCTATCTAGGGTGTTGCACCGCAAAACGCCACCCGCGCGCGCCCGCGCGCGAGGAATTCGCCATCCGAGAGGTTCAATCGGGGTTCAGGGCAACGACGCCAGGTGCTTGGCCTGCTTTCAATCCGGAGCTAAGCGTCGCCGCGCAATTTTCAGCGCCGGGGGCCGCATTGCCCGGCACAGGAGACATTATGAAGCTTTCGACTTCCAGCGCGATCGCGCTCGCCGCAATTGTGTTCGCTGCCCCGGCCGCCGCCCAATATGGTGGTGGCTACAGCTCCTCGCCGCCGCCGCCGCCAACGGTTCCGCAGACCGACCAGCCGAAGCAGGGGCAGGACAAGGACCAGGGCGAGCGCAAGCTCCGGCCTTCGAGCAAGGCGCTGAAGCCGCTCTCTGAATTGCAGGCGGCGATCAAGACCAAGGACGAGGCGGCGATCGCGGCCAAGCTCGCGGCTGCCCAGGCGGTGGTTTCGACCAACGAGGACCGGGCGATCCTGGGTCAGCTCCAGCTGCAGCACGCCGCCGACAAGAACGATACGGCGAGTGCGATGGCCGCGATGGACACGATCCTCGCGAGCGGCGTCCTGCGCCCGGCCGAGGCCGCTCCGCTGCTCAAGAACCTGTCCGGCCTGCGCTTCAACGCCAAGCAATACGACCAGGCCGCTGCGGTGATCGAACAGCGCCTCCAGCTCGATCCCAACGACCTCGACGCGATCGGCATGCTCGCCGAGACGCGCAACGCCCAGGGCCGCGTGCCCGATGCCGTTGCAGCGTTGCAGCGCGGAATCCAGCTACAGTCCGCGGGCGGACGCAAGCCGGACGAGAATTGGGTGAAGCGCGCTGCCGCGCTTGCCTATAACGCCAAGCTGCCGAATGCTCCCGAGCTCGCGCGCCAATGGGTGGCGGCCTATCCGAGCCCGACGAGCTGGCGCAATTCGATTGCCATCTATCGCAATACCACGCACCCCGACACCGAGGGCACGCTCGACCTCTTGCGTCTGGAAAGTGCGGCCGGCGCCCTGACCGAGCCGAGCGACTATCAGCTCTATGCGACGACCTCGGCGCAGCAGGGCAATTACGTCGAGGCGCTGGCAATCCTCAACCAGGGTGTCGCCGCCAAGCACATCGATCCCGCGAACAGCGATTTCGCCGATCTCTTCACGGGCCTCAAGGCGAAGCCGCAGGCGACCGAGGCGGATCTCGTGGAAGCGGCGAAGAACGCCGCGGGCGCATCGAACCTCGTGCGGATCGGCGACCGCTATTACGGGATGGGCAATTACGCGAAAGCCGCGGAGACTTATCGTGCGGCGCTCGGCAAGCCCGACGCCGACGCCAATGTCGGCAATCTCCACCTCGGGATGGCGCTCGCCCGCTCCGGCGACAAGGCCGGCGCGGCGGCGGCATTCGGCAAGGTCGGCGGGCCGCTCGCCGAGATCGCCAAATATTGGCTGCTTTACGTCAAGGCGGCCTGACCCGCCTAAACCAGCCGCGCTAGCGGCGCCGGTTCATTCCGGCGCCGCGGCACCTGCTCCCACACTGTCCCGTTTCGGGATGGTTAAGCCCTGTCGCCTTAGCGGCGAAGCCCCTTCCGCATAGAGCCACTCACCAGTGCGTCTTGAGGAAGCGGGACTTGGTGTGCGGTTCGACGATCGGCTTTTGACAGTGCTCAGCCAGCCCGCTGGCGACCGCCACGATTCGGCGGTCCGCTGGCGGTAGCTGGTCGATCTCGTCGCGCGTGCCGGGCCGAATGCCTCCAGCGCGATCGTCGCCGATGCACTCGGGGTGATCCGCAGTGACGCGGCGCAAGTCGACGACCACCTTCGTGCAGCCGCCGCGCGCGCGGTCGCTGCTCTGCCCTTGCCGCTCGGCCTGCTTGAATATTTCGCCTCGGATTCGCTCGCGGTCTCGGCGCCCGTGCTCGCCGCCGCGAGTCTCGAACCCGAGCAATGGCAGACCGTCCTCGCCGCCGCGGACGAGGAGACGCGCCGCTTCGTCCACACGCTTCACCCCGAAATCGCCGCCGCACCTCGCGCCGAGCTGACCGACCAGCTGATCGAAGAGCCGGCCGCGCCCGAGGCCGAGGCGCCGGCTCCCTCCGCGCCCAGCGCGCCCCTTGGGCCGTCGCTTCACGAAGTTGTCGCTCGAATCGAGCGCCGCCGGCGCAATCGGGCCGCGCAGCAGGTCGCGGGCGCCGCCCCCGGCGCCGTTTCGCATGCGTCGGCCAATCTCTTCCGCTGGGAATGCGGGCCCAATGGCGAGATCGCCTGGGTCGACGGCGCGCCGCGCGGCCCGCTCGTCGGGCGCTCGATCGCTCGCGCCCAGGACCAGGACGGCGACCGGATCAGCGAGGAACTGGCCCGCGCGTTCACCATGCGCGCGCCGTTCCGCGACGCGCTGCTCGCGGTGGCGGGGGAGGGCCCGGTGGCCGGCGAATGGAAGGTGAGCGGAGTCCCCGCGTTCGAGCCGACCGACGGCCGCTTCGCCGGCTATCGCGGGATTGCGCTGCGCGACGTTCCGGCAGCTGCGGCCGCGCCCGACGCACCGGGTCCCGAGCTGCCGGACCCGGATTCGCTGCGCGAGCTGGTCCACGAGATCAAGACGCCGTTGAATGCGATCATCGGCTTTGCCGAGATCATCGACGGCCAGTTCCTCGGCCCCGCCGACCGCGGCTATCGCGAGCGCGCCGCCGATATCGTCGCCCAGGCGCGACTGTTGCTCGGGGCGATCGACGATCTCGATTTCGCGGCGAAGGTCCATTCGCCCGGCGCCACGGCGGCGCGCCGCGTCGACCTCGCCGAACTGTTCGCCAGCGCGGCCGGATCGCTCAAGGACCTCGCCGAAGCGCGAGGCGTCCAGCTCGAGCTGCCGCGGATCCGCCAAAGCGCGATCGCCGCGGTCGAGCCCGAGCTCACCGATCGCTTGCTGTTCCGGCTGGCCTCGGCGGTGATCGAGCGGGCCGAGGCGGGCGAGCGTGTGCGGCTGTCGGTCGACGTCTCGGGCGAGCGGTGGCGGGTGTCGATCACGCGGCCGGCGGCACTTCGCGGCTCGGGCAGCGCACTCCTCTCCGAGACGGGGGACGAGCGCGACCAGGGCGCGGCCTTGCAGCTGCGCCTCGTGCGCGGCCTGGCGCGCGTCGCGGGCGGGGACCTGACGATGACCGCGACGGCGTTCGCCTTGTTCTTTCCCAAGGCCTGACTTGCGTGCGCGGCAACTCCGCCGCTATCGCCGCGGAGGGCTGGGCAGGGCCTGTAGCTCAACGGTAGAGCCGGCCGCTCATAACGGCTAGGTTGGAGGTTCGAATCCTTCCGGGCCCACCATTTTTTGATGGATCAAGCCTTTCGATTCCGGCGTTGAAAGCCGCACAACCTTAGAATCTATCAAAATTCAGTGATTAAGGCCGAAGTTATGGCGTGGACGACGCCTGCCGGGCATTGCAACATGGCGCTGCTTCTTTCCGTGATTTGCGAAGGGAGGTAGGTCATGATCCGCCTGGTCTTATTTGCAGCCATCGCCGCCCTGCTGTCGCCCTCCGCCGCTTATTCGCAGGCCGCCGACCACGGCGACTTCATGGCCAAGCATTACCCGCCGCAAGCGCTCAAGAACGGCGAGGACGGGCGCGTGGGCTTTCGCGTGAGCATCTCGAAGGACGGCGTCATCGAGCGGTGCGAGATCACCGAGAGCAGCGGCTATGCGACGCTCGACCGCGAGACCTGCGACTTCATCGCGGTCTATGCGAAGCTGAAGCCGGCGGTCGACGACAAGGGCATTGCCTACGGCACGATTCAGTCGGGCGTCGTCGCGTGGAAGCTGCCGGCCGGCGTCGCCCGGTCGATCGCGCCGCGCGCGGCCGGGGCGAGCCTGCCCCCGCCGCTGGTTTGCAAGCGCGGGAACAACACCGGCTCCTTCCTCGCTCATACCACCCAATGCATGACCGACGCCGAATGGGCGGTCCAGGACCGGCTGGTCCGGCAGAGCCTCGACGAACGGATCGGGATCAGGGTGTGCACTGACCACGGCTGCTAGCCGGGACCGATTGCCGCAATCGTCGCGTTGTTTTGCGAAGCCGACTCGGCGATGCTAGGGCCCCCGCCGTCGGGGAGTGGCGCAGCCTGGTAGCGCATCTGCTTTGGGAGCAGAGGGTCGCAGGTTCGAATCCTGTCTCCCCGACCATCGACGCCTAATGCTGCATCTGGAGGTTCATGAGCTCCGGGCTGACGCTCATGTTGGCGTTCATGTGGGCCATGATCCAGATCGTGCCGACCATCACCAGGAAGACGATCAGCACGCCGAAGGCGAGGGCGAGCACATTGTTGGTGTTGTCGGGGCCGCTGGTGATGTGCAGGAAGAAGACGAGATGAACCCCCATCTGGGCGATCGCCAGCACGACGAGCCCGACCGCCACGCCCGGCCCCCACAACACCGAGGTCGACGCGACCCAGAAGGACACTCCGGTGAGGATCAGGGCGAGCGCAAGGCCGATGACATACGCCGTGACCTCGCTCATGATGTTGTTGTGCGGCGAGCCGGGCGCGACGTCGATCAGGTCGGTTTCGTCTTCGGTCATGCTGGCAAGGTCCCGATCAGATAGACGATGGTGAAGATGGCCACCCAGATGATGTCGAGGGCGTGCCAGAAGATGCTGAAGCACAGGAGGCGGCGCAGGATGTGCTGCTGGAAGCCCTTGGCCCAAATCTGCGCCATCATCGTCCCCAGCCACAACAAGCCGGCGGTGACGTGTGCGCCGTGACAGCCGACGAGGGTGAAGAAGGACGAGAGGAAGGCGCTGCGCTGCGGCCCGGCGCCCTCGGCGATCATGTGGGCGAACTCGTAGATCTCGATGAACAGGAAGACCGCGCCCAACAGGCCGGTGAGCAGCAGCCAGACCTGGGTCCAGAGCATGTTGGCGCGCTTCGCCATGATGACCGCGAGGCCGCAAATGAAGCTTGAGACGAGCAGCGCCATCGTCTCGACCGCGACGAGGTTGCGGTCGAACAGCTGGTTCGACACCGGTCCGCCGTCGGTCGCGTGGGCAAGCGTCGCGTAGGTCGCGAACAGCGCCGAAAACAGCACCATGTCCGACAGCACGAAGAGCCAGAAGCCGTAAGGGACGACGATGCTCTTGGATTCGGGCCCGCGATGGCCAAGGCCGGTATCCTCCGAGCCGCCGTGCGTGAGGCCGATGGTGGCGGCTTCGGTGGTCATGTCGACTGGCTCAGCTTGTGGAGGTGCTCCATCCGGATGCGGCGGCGCTCGCGCGCATTCTTGCGCACCTCCTCGACCGGGATGATGTGCTCATGCTCGTCGCGCCACGCGTACCAGACGAAGATCGCGAAGGCGCCGATCAGGCCGAGGATGGCGAGCCACCAGATGTACCAGATGATGGCGAAACCGCAGATCGAGGCGAAGAAGGCGACGATGACCCCGGTCGGCGTGTTCACCGGCATTTCGATCGGCTGGTAATCGGGCTCCTTGATCAGCTGGTCCTGCTTGATCGCGGTCTGCTTGCGCGTCCAATAGGCTTCCTCGCCATGGACGTCGGGAAGCACCGCGAAATTATAATGCGGCGGCGGCGACAGGGTGAGCCATTCCAAGGTCCGTCCGTCCCACGGATCGCCGGTGACGTCGCGGCGCTGGTCGCGGGTGCGGATCGAATAAAGCAGCTGAACGACGGTCAGCACGATCCCGAGCCCGATGATTGCCGCACCGACGAAGGCGACGTGCAGCCACGGCGCCCAGCTTGGATCGGAGATGTGCTGGAGGCGCCGCGTCGCGCCCCAGAAGCCGAGCACATAGAGCGGCATGAAGGCGAGATGGAAGCCGATGAACCAGCACCAGAACACCGCCTTGCCGAGCCGCTCGTCGAGGGTGAAGCCGAAGGCCTTCGGGAACCAGTAATGATAGGCGGCGAAGATCGCGAACACGACGCCGCCGATGATCACCTGGTGGAAATGGGCGATCAGGAACAGGGTGTTGTGGACGATGAAATCGACCGGCGGGATGGCGAGGAGCACGCCGGTCAGGCCGCCGATCACGAAGGTCAGCATGAAACCGATCAAATAGTGCATCGGCACCGAGAAACGCACGCGCCCGCCGTACATCGTGAACAGCCAGTTGAAGATCTTCACCCCCGTCGGAATCGCGATGATCATGCTGGCGATCCCAAAGACGGCGTTGACGTCGGCGCCGGCGCCCATGGTGAAGAAATGGTGCAGCCAGACGCAGAAGGAGATGATGCAGATGGCAAGCGTCGCGAAGACCATCGAGCGGTAGCCGAACAGCGGCTTGCCGGAGAAGGTCGCCGCGACCTCCGAATAGATCCCGAACGCGGGGAGGATCAGGATGTACACCTCCGGATGCCCCCAGACCCAGATCAGATTCATGTAGAGCATCGAGTTGCCGCCGCCGTCGTTCGTGAAGAAGTGGAAGCCGAGATAGCGGTCGAGCATCAGCAGCCCGAGGCTGACGGTCAGCACCGGGAAAGCGGCCAAGATAAGCAGGTTCGCGGCGAGCGTGGTCCAGGTGAACACCGGCATGCGCATGTAGCCCATGCCCGGTGCGCGCAACTTCAGGATCGTGGTGACGAAGTTGATGCCCGACAGCAGCGTGCCGATGCCGGAGATCTGCAACGACCAGAGATAATAGTCGACGCCGACG
>DATEIK010000061.1:0-3677 GCA_035279065.1 Sphingomicrobium sp.
GCGACAGGCACGCCGGGCAGCCTTGCCGCGATGAGCCGCGCCGACCTCCTCGAATACCGCAGCCAATGGTGGCGGCCGGAGCTCGCGACGGTGGTCGTCAGCGGCGGAATCGATCCGGCGTCGGCGCAAGCGATTTCCGAGCGCGTGCTCGGAGACTGGAAGGCCAGCGGTGCCGCGCCCCAACTCCCGGCATCGCTGGCCGGTAGTCCGCGTCCTGGGCGGACCTTGGTCGTCGACCTGCCCGGCGCGGGGCAGGCCGCCGTTTATGCGTTTGCGCGCGGGCTCAAGCGCTCCGATCCGGCGTTTTACGATGCGGCCGTCGCCAACTCTGCGCTCGGCGGCTCGTCGACCGGACGGCTGTTCGTCGAGGTCCGCGTGAAGCGCGCGCTGAGCTACGGCGCGTACAGCAGCCTCGCCTCGCGGCTCGACGAAGGCACGCTCGTTGCCAGCGCGCAAACCAAGAACGAAAGCGCCGCGGACGTGGCCAAGATCTTCACCGATGAACTCGGCAAAATCGCCAACCAGCCGCTCGACGCGGCGACTCTCGCTCAACGCCGGACGCTGCTGATCGGCAGCTTCCAGCAGCAGATGGAAAGCAGCGCCGGATTCAACGGCACCGTCGCGAGCTTCGTCGCCCGCGGGCTCGAGCCGTCGGAAGCGGTCGCTTACGCGCAGCGCATCGAGGCAACCTCGGGCGAGCGCGCGACCGCGGCGATGGCCAACATCCTGAAGCCCGATCGGATCTCGCTGGTCATCGTGGGCGACGCGTCGAAATTCATCGACAAGCTTCGCCAGCTGCGGCCCAACGTCGAGTTGGTGCCCGCCGATCGCATCGATCTCGCGACCGCAAGCGCCGGAGCTAGCCCCGCGTCGGATGCGCCTGTAGCCAGGTGACCGCTTCGCGCTGAATGCGCGGCCCGTTATCGGCCTTCCATCGGATCCGGGCGATGGCATGGTCGACCGGGCGCCGATTCTCTGGTTTGTAGTTCGCCGCCGCATAGGCCTCGAGCCGCGCGATCACGCTTCGATCGGCGCTGTCCTCAACAAGCTCGGGGACGAACGCGGAGCCGACCGAAAGATCGATCAGGGGCCGCACCTGCGCCAGGTGCGACAGCACGAAGTCGAACGCCATCACCGAGTGATTTTCAGCGGCCGCGGCGATCATGGCCGCGCTGACGGTCGCGCCAGGCTCCTTGCTGATTGCGAGTTCGAGCCCACGCTTCGCCAGCGCATCGTCCTTCGCGCGCCCGAGAAGGCTGTAATAAGCCGAACGCTCGATCGTGCCCCGCGTCGCGGAGGCGATTCGGTGCAACGCGTCCCAGGTCGCGGCATCGGCATTCTGCGCGACCACGCCCAGCCACGCGTCCTTGAGCGACCCTGGAATGGCCTTCGGGTCCTTTTGCCAGGCAGCGAACAGCCGTTGGCTCTCAGCAATGACGTGCGGGTCGCCGACATAGCCGAGGTCAGCGATCAGCGTCTCGCGCAACAGTGAATCGAGCGGAGACTCGCCTTCGCGGGGTGTAAAGCCGAGCTGCTGCAGGCGAGGCCAGAATATTGCGGAAGCGTGCTTGGCGATTGCCGCCTGGGCGGCCGCGTTGCCGTCCATCTGCCGGAACAGCGCGACCCAGCTGTCGGCGGCTTTTTGCGCAACCTTGGCATGGGCATTGGCCGGGACAGCCGACAGCAGGTCGAGCGCGCGCGCCACCGGCTGATAACCCGCATCCGACAAGGCGATCGAATCGCTCAGCAAGCCGTACTGGTCGACCGGGCGCAGGCCCGGGAATGCCCGGCGCAGCGCCTCTGCCTGCTCGGGCGTGTACAAGGTTCGATAGTAACCGGTCTGGCCCGGATTGATCAGCAACGGACCGCAACCGGTCACCTCGATCGTTGCCGTCCGGCCCTGGGTGATGGTTTGGCTGGGCGCACCCGTGGCGGTCGCGGCGCGGAGCGGGATGTGCCAGGTCAGCGGACTCGCAGCGGCCTGTTGGCGCCGGTCGTTCGAGAATTGGCTCAGCGTCACGGGCGCGACGGTGTTGCCGTTGACGCAGCGCGAAGACCCGATCTGGACGAGCGGGATGCCGGGCTGGGTGGTGAAATCCCGGGCAATGGCAACCAATCCCTTGGCGCCGGCGCCCTCGACCGCGGCCCACAAGTCGGACGTGCGCGTGTTCTTGTAGGCGAACTTCGCCATGTAGCTGCGGATGCCCTGTCGCCAGACGTCGGCCCCGGCGAAGCCCTCGAGCATCGAGATGACGGATTCGCCCTTGTCGTAGGTGATGTCGTCGAATGCCTGATTGGCCTGCTCGACGGTCCGGATCGATTGGACAATCGGGTGGGTCGTCGCGAAGGCATCGAGACCCATCGCTTCTTCTCGCGCCGCGACCTGATCGACGTCCGCGCCCCAGTCGGGATGGAAATGCTGAGTGGTCTTGTTCGCCATCCAGCTCGCGAACCCCTCGTTGAGCCAGAGGTCGTCCCACCACGCCATCGTCACGAGGTCGCCGAACCACATGTGCGCCATTTCGTGCGCTTCGGTGCCGAAGATCCCGTGCTTGCGGGCTTCGCTGGTGATCGCCGGATCGAGCAGGAGGGAACGCTCGAACGTGAAGATCGCGCCCCAATTTTCCATTGCGCCGAAGAATTGCGACTGTCCCGGCCCGGCGACGTTGTCGAGCTTCGGCAGCGGGTAGGGCTTGCCGAAATAGTCGTTGTAATAGGGCAGGATCTGCGCCTCGGCATCGAGCGCGTAGCGCGCCTTTTCGGCATTGCCGCGCGAGGTAACGACGCCGACCTCGCGGCCGCCGGCCTGCTTCGTAATGCGGTCGAAATCGCCAGTCGCAAAGAACAACAGGTAGGATGACATGACCGGCGTGGTGCGGAACGTCACCGACTTCAGGCCATTGCCGGCGTCCTTGCTCGAAGCCGCAGGCATGTTGCCGACCGCCATCTGCTTCTCCGGCACGTTGGCCGTAACGTCGAACGTGGCTTTGTAATCGGGCTCGTCCCAGCTCGGCACGAACCGGCGGGCGTCCGCGGCCTCGAACTGTGTGAATAATGCCCGCGCCGGCTTTCCATCGACGTCGGTGTAATCGAGCGCGAACAGGCCATTGGCCTGGGTGTTGATTGTGCCGCTGTAGGCGATGTCGAGGCGATAATTTCCGGGCGCGAGCTCGCGGTCGACACTGAAGGTCGCAGTCTGATTGTCGGCATCGAGCGCGATTTTGGCGGGCAGCGACGCTTGGCCCGCGGGCGTGACCGTCGCTTTTAAAATCTTCAGGTTGAGCGCGTTCAACGTGAGCTCGCGCGTCGTCTTGATGACCTTGAGGTCGATGGCGACCTTGCCGTCAAAGGCCAGGGCCTCCGCGTGCGGGGTCACCTCGATCGCATAGTGGCTCGGGATTGCCGTTCGCGGCAGCTGCGTCGGCAGCGTCGCATCGACCGTGTCGGTGCCGGTTTCGATCGCCTGCTCGCTGGACGTCGAACGGCATCCCGAAAGAAGCCCGCTCAGCGCGACCGCAGACAGCAGGTAAAAACGGATCTTCACGGGGGCGTACTCCTTCAGCTCAGCGCGCGATGGTGAACAGGACCGGCTCGCGAAATGGCGGCACGCGCGCAAAGCGAATTCTGCAAACGGCGGGCTAGTCGCCACGATCCAATAAAAATCCCGGGCGGAGCGA
>DATEIK010000062.1:0-2900 GCA_035279065.1 Sphingomicrobium sp.
AGTCGCGGCGGCATACCAGCTTCGGCTCGGTCTGGGTCTATCCGGTCGTGGACGAGGGGATCGAGGTGGAGGTCCGCGATGCCGATTTGCAGGTCGATACCATGCGGTCGGGCGGCGCCGGCGGGCAGCACGTCAACAAGACCGAGAGCGCGGTGCGCCTCACGCACATCCCGACCAACATCGTGGTGGCGTGCCAGACCGAGCGATCCCAGCACAAGAACCGCGACCGCGCCTGGAAGATGCTGAAGGCGCGGCTCTATGAGCAGGAGTTGCAGAAGCGCGAGGCGGCGGCACAGGCCACGCACGAGGCGAAGAGCGATATCGGCTGGGGCCACCAGATCCGCTCCTACGTCCTGCAGCCCTATCAGATGGTCAAGGACCTGCGCACCAACGTCGAGACCAGCGACACCAGCGGTGTGCTGGACGGCGATATCGATCGATTCCTCGAGGCGTCGCTCGCGGCGCGCCTCAAGGGCGGCACCGGCGAAGGGGAGGCGGCTGCCGAATAAATCCGCGAAACCGCAAGGAGGAAGCGACCATGAAGTATGTGCTGCTGGGCTCGCTGAACGCCGACACGATGACGAGGCAGGAGAAGCGCACGACGACGGCGCGCGCCAAGATGAAGGAACTCGGCATCCGCCTGGAGAGCGTGCACTACACGCAAGGACCCGTCGACTTCGTCGACGTCGTCACCGTGCCGAACGCCGAGGCGATGCTGGCCTTCTCCGTGTGGTATGCCCAGCAGGGCTTCGGCAAGATCCAGTCCTTGCCCGCCTTCGACGAGCGCACGATGGTCAAGTCGCTCAAGCTCTCCGGCGTGCGCGGGAAGAAGAAGCGATAGGACCAGGCTCGCTCTAACAAAGATTGTCGTCCCCGGGCTTGACCCTACTGGATTCACACATTGTGGAGGGTCCATCCGTGTTTAATGGCATGGAATTGGACGAGGCCGTGGAGCATGACGACGGGTCCTGGCTTGCCGTAGTAGCCGGTCCACCCGCCGAGCCGTGCGATGACCCAGGCGGCGAAGGCGAGCGAGCCCTTGGGATGCGGGTTCTTCTGCCGCGCGGTCTTGCCTTCGAGGCTGACCGAGACGCGCTCGAGAACGGGTTGGTCTTCGGGGTCGAAGGCGTCGGCGAGCGGACGTCTGGCCGTGCCGTCGCGCTCGCGCACGAGCTGCAGGACCGTGACGGCAGCGATCAGGCTGGCAGCGACCAGCTTCTCGAACGGGCCGCCTGGGGCCAGCCGCAAGGCTTCGACATCGAAGCCGTGCGTCTTCAAGGTGCGGAACAGCTGCTCGATGGTCCAGCGTTCGCGGTAGAAGCCGACGATGCGGCGCGCATCGGCTGCATCCGCGACGTTGTGCGTGGTGAGCAGACGCCAATGCGCTGCCGGTACATCGGCCGGTGGATCGATCTCGCGCGCCTCGACAAAGGTGAGTTCAACGCTGTCCGGCAAGGCCGCCAGCTCGGCGCCATGCTTGCGGCTGACCGGCCGTGCGATCGCTACCCGACAGAAGCGCAGCGCCAATGTCGCCTTGCGCGCACGGCGTCCGGGTGCCGCCGGCAGCTCAATGCTCATGCGCCCGGCCTCGGCCAGTGTCGCGGCCTTGGCGAACAGGCGCGTGCCGTCCGCCAGCGCGCGGTCCTGGCCCGCCCGGATCAGCACCTCCACGCCCTGCGGCTTGCAGGCGAAGTCCTCGTAGATGTCGCCTTCGCGGTCTGCCACCACCGTGATCTGGGCCGCAGACGCAAGGCCGGCAGCCCGCGCAGCCCCATCGAGCCAGCGCCGGCTTTCCTTTTCGGCGAAGCCGCGCACATGCCGCTGCGCACGCTGGCCGCCGGCGCGCACAAAGAAAGCTGCAGCGATCAGCCCCAGCAGCGTGCCCTCGACCGCATCCACCGCGATGACCGGATGCAAGGCAATGCCGCGTCCTTCCGCCTCGCCGCGGACCGTCGTCGTGTCCTGGATCGCCAGCACGTGGCGCCCGGCAGCGCGCGCAGCGGTGCGCGCCGCCGCCGTGGCGACCATCTCGGCGATCGTCACCGCCGGATTGCGCAGAAAGCGCGTGATCCTGATCTCGCCAGCCCGGCTCCCGCCAAGCCGGCGCACCCGCACGCCGCTCGGCCCGCTCGCCACCAACCGACGATGCAAGAAGGCCCCCCTTTTTCCAGGCGGCGGTCGCCAAACCGGCCCAAGCCCAGCTCCTGCATCGCTTCCTCCCTGCATCGCATCACCCCAGCAGGGATTCACAACTCTGCCTCCCGCGCAACCTCGCCAAAAAGATGTGTGAATGCCGTAGGGCTTGACCCGAGGACCCATCGCGGTGAGTCCGCAAGAGACCCTCGCTTGTGGCCATTGTCTTTGTGGGCCCGCGGGTCAAGCCCGCGGGAGACAAGATTTGGCTGCGGTGCGTCAAACCTGCTTCATCGCCTCTTCGATCGCACCCGTGACCTCTTTCGACAGCGGGGTCACGCGGCTGGGCCAGGCGCCGGCGATCTCGCCCTGCGCGTCGATCAGGTACTTGTGGAAGTTCCAGCGCGGCACGCCGGCGTCGCCGAGCTCCGCCGCGATCCAGCGATAGAACGGGTGTGCTTCGGGGCCGACCACCTTCTGCTTGTCGGTCAGCGGGAAGGAGACGTCGTAGTTCTCGCAGAAGGCCTTGATCTCTTTCGCCGAGCCCGGCTCCTGCTGGCCGAAATCGTTGGACGGCACGCCGAGCACGATCACGCCCCTCGCCTTGTACTGGGTCCACAGCTTCTCGAGCTCGGTGTATTGCGGCGTGAAGCCGCAGAACGACGCCGTGTTGACGACGAGGATCGGCTTGCCCGTCCACGCGCCGAGCGGCAGCTTGCCGCCCTCGATGCCGGGGAACTCGAAATCATAGGCAGTCATGTTCGTCC
>DATEIK010000063.1:0-5332 GCA_035279065.1 Sphingomicrobium sp.
TTTTCTTGCCCGTCGCAGAGCAAGGTAGATGCCGGGTCAAGCCCGGCATGACAGCGATTTGGTTCCTCCTACTTTCCTACAGCTAACCGTTTTGGTTACACAGATGCGACTCGGAGGAACCAGGAGGCGCGCGTGGAGGAAACAATCGAGGTCGACCGGATGATCGACGAGCTGATCGAGCGCGAAGGGGGGTTCGTCAATCACCCGGCGGACAAGGGCGGGCCGACCTGCTTTGGGATCACCGAGGCGGTTGCCCGCGCCAACGGTTACGTCGGGCCGATGCGCCTGCTGCCGCGCGAGGAAGCGGCGGACATCTACAAGCGGTTGTACTGGCTTCGGCCGCGCTTCGACGAGATCTCGACGCGCAGCCAGCGCCTCGCCGCCGAACTGTTCGACAGCGGCGTCAACATGGGTCCGGCGGTGGCGGCGACGTTCCTCCAGCGCGCGCTGACCGCGCTCAACCGAGGCGGGGAAGACTATCCCGACCTCACCCCGGACGGCCGGATTGGGCCGATGACCCTGTTCGCGCTCGACGCTTTCCTCGCCAGCCGGGGCAAGATCAGCGGCGAGACCGTGCTGCTACGGGCGCTGGAGGCGCTCCAGGGCGAGCGCTACCTCCGGCTCGCGGAGCGCCGGCCAGCCAATAAGGCCTTCCTTTATGGCTGGCTCGCGAACCGGATTGGTGACCACTGAGTTGGGCTCGCGCGCGTAACGTCACTGCGAACATTTGCGAACATTCGATCGGAGGACCGATGATGAATCCCCTTCCGCCACCCGGCACGTTCGCCGAGGGCCAGCGCTATATCTACGGCCTGCTCGCCGCGGCCGCGGGCATGTTCTGCGGCGCCTGCGCGGTCGCCATGGTCGCACTGCTGATGTGGGGCGGGTGGAGCAAAGCCGAGGAGCACAGCATCGTCACCATTTTCGGCTGGTCGCTCGGCGGCTTCATCATCGCGATGGTGGTGGTGATCGTCGGCCTGCTCGCCGGCGGGCCGGTCGGCCGCTTCAAGGTCTCCGCGACCTATGATGGCGCGTCGATGGAAACCGAGGCGCGGCCATGATGCTTCTCCGCCTTCTCAATGCCCAGGGCATCGCCGGGCTCGCCGCCTCGCTGTGCCTCGCGATCCTGCTCGTCATCCAGAAAGGCGAGACGCGGCACTGGAAAAAGCAGAGCGCGAGCTTCGATCAGCTGTACCGGGCCGAGCAGGCCGCGTTGGCCGGAACCGTCGCCAACTATCGCGCCGCCGCCGAGCAGGCGCGCGCCGCGGACCAAGCGAACCTCGCCCAAGTCACCGCGCAGCAGCGCGCGATCAACGAAAGGACGTCCAATGACTTTGAAGCGCGCCTTGCCGTCGCTCGTTCTGTTGCTCAGCGCATGCGCGGGCAAAGCTCCGTCGCCGCAGCCGATCCCGGTGCTGGCGGAGGGGCACCAGTGCCCGACGTACCCGCTGCCCCCGGCGGCGCTGCTGAAACCGCCGGCGAAGACCGACTTCCTCCATCCGACCGGTTGATTGCCACGGAGCAAGCGATCCAGCTCGACGAGCTGGTCAAGTGGATCAAGGCGCAAGCCGCGGTCCGGCCCGGCACCGAATCCAAATAGCTGTTGTTGTCGGGCGGGCGTCGGGATTAGGCCCGGTGAATGACCACCATCGCGCTGCTCATCGTCTCGAACATCTTCATGACGCTCGCCTGGTACGGGCATCTCAAGTTCCCGCATCTCCCGATGATTGGCGCCGTGTTCATCGGATGGGGCATCGCGCTGATCGAATATTCCTTCGCGGTTCCCGCCAATCGGATCGGCTACGCGCACGGCTTCACCGGCGGCCAGCTGAAGATCATGCAGGAGGTCATCACGCTCGGCGTGTTCGCGCTGTTCGCTGCCCTGGTCCTCAAGGAGCAGCTGACCTGGCGCTATTTCGGCGCGGCCGCGTGCATCGCCGCGGCGGCTGCGTTCATGTTCGCCGGCAAGCCCTGAAGAAATGCGATGAAGCCCGACCGCCTCAACGCCTTCACCGACGGCGTCATCGCCATCATCATCACCATCATGGTGCTCGAGCTGCCGGTACCGAGGGGCGGCGACTTCGCTGCGCTTCGTCCCGACCTCACGCTGTTCGGCGCCTACGCGCTGTCGTTCATCAATGTCGGCATTTACTGGAACAACCATCACCACATGATGCAGGCGGCGAAGCGCGTCGACGGGCCAGTGCTGTGGGCGAACCTGTTCCTGCTCTTCTGGCTCAGCCTGTTCCCGTTCGTCATTCGGTGGATCGGCGAGGTCGGCCTCATTGCCATGCCGGTCGCCGCCTTCGGCGTCGTGCTGCTGCTCGCCGGCGCGGCCTATTACCTGCTTGAGCGGGCGCTGGTCGCCGCCGAGGGCGAAGAGTCGGGAGTCGGCAAGGCGGTCGGAGGCAAGGGCAAGGAATGGCTGAGCGTGGCGCTCTACGCGGCGGCCATTGGACTGGCCTTCGTGTCCCCGTGGATCTCGGTCGCCATCTATCTTTGCGTGGCGGCCATGTGGCTGATTCCCGACCGGCGGTTCGAGCGGGCGCGGTGAAGCTCGGCGCTTTCGCCGGCTTCGCACTGGCGCTCGCCGGACCCGCGGCCGGCGGCCCGCCACTCGCGGGCCGCTCGGCCCCCGTCCTCACCGCGCGTCCTTCGGTCGTGAACGCCACACTCGCATCCGGCGAGACGAAGCTTGCCAATGGCGCGGTCGCCTATCGCCCGAAATCGCTGCCCGCCGGCCCTGCGCCGCTTCTCGTCCTGCTCCATGGCGCGGGCGGCTATCCGATCGGCTTCCTCCAGGCGATGGAGCCGGTGGCCGACCGCCTCGGACTGGTCCTGCTCTACCCGCACTCGCGCGGCCAGACCTGGGACTTCATCCTCAACATGTCGATGGACCGCGATCCGTGGCGCGGGCGCGACGGCCAATTACTGGATCAGTCGCTGGCGGACCTGTTCTCGCGCTCGTCGATCGACCCGCACCGCGTCGTCCTGCTCGGCTTTTCCGACGGCGCCAGCTACGCGCTCTCGCTCGGCGTCGCCAATCCGCAGCTGTTCAGCGCGGTCGTTGCCCTGTCTCCGGGGATCTTCGTCGCGGCCGACCGCTCCGACCGGCGCCAGCGCGTGTTCGTCGCCCACGGCCGCAGTGATCGCGTTCTGTCTTTCTCCAATACCAGCGAGACGATTGTTCCCGAGTTGCGCGGCGAGGGCGTGAACCTGCGCTTCCGCCCCTTCGCGGGGGATCACCAGATTGATCCGGAAGCGCTGACGGAAGGGCTCGAGTTCGCGTTCGGCTTGCAAGCCACCGTGCCGCCTCCCACCTCCGCTCCAAAGTGAATTTGGAGAATGTGATTTGGACAGCTGGCACGGAACCACCATCCTCGGCGTGAAGAAAGATGGGAAGACCGTCATCGCCGGCGACGGGCAGGTGTCGATGGGCAATACGGTGATGAAGCCGAACGCGAAGAAGGTCCGCCGCATCGGCGCCGATGGGACAGTGATCGGCGGCTTCGCCGGAGCGACCGCCGACGCCTTCACCTTGTTCGAGCGGCTCGAGAAGAAGCTCGAACAATATAACGGCCAGCTGCTGCGCGCCGCCGTCGAGCTCGCCAAGGACTGGCGCACCGACAAATATCTGCGCAATTTGGAAGCGCTGATGATCGTCGCCGACGCCGAGCAGATGCTGATCCTCACCGGCAACGGCGACGTGCTGGAGCCCGAGGGCGGCATCGCGGCGATTGGATCGGGCGGCAATTACGCGCTGTCGGCGGCCAAGGCGCTGGCGGATTACGAGCAGGACCCCGAGGTCCTCGCCCGCCGCGCGATGCAGATCGCGGCGGAAGTGTGCGTCTTCACCAACGACCGGCTGACCATCGAGACGGTGGAATGATCGTCATCCCGGACTTGATCCGGGATCCACCTGCTCTTTGAAAGGCAAGTAAATTCCCGCTTTCGCGGGAATGACGAATTGTTAGTAGTCCGCCGATGCTGTTGGATCGCAGGGCGTTCTCTCTCGGCTCCGGCGCGCTGCTGACCGGCTGCGCGACGACCGGCGGCCGCAGCTTCACCGACTGCACGCCGCTGCCACCAGTGCTCGTCGATGAAAGCCGCGTCATCCGCACCGTCGCCGGCTTGAGGCCCTTTCGCCGCTCGGGCTTCGTGGTCCGGCGCGAGGCGCTCGGCGACAAGGCGCTGGTCCACAATTACGGCCACGGCGGCGGCGGGATCACGCTCAGCTGGGGCTCATCGAAGCTCGCGGCGGACCTGGGTCTCCAAAGTCACAGCGGGCCGGTCGCCGTGATCGGCTCGGGCGTCATGGGCATGTCGACCGCGCGCCTGGTGCAGGAAGCGGGGTTTCCCGTCACCATCTACGCCGCCGCGCTTCCGCCCGACACGACCTCGAACATCGCCGGCGGGCAGTTCCACCCCTTCTCGGTGTTCCGCGACAGCGAAGTCACGCCCGAGTTCCGCGCCCAGTTCGCCCGCGCGCTCGACTACAGCTGGCGGCGCTTCCAGATCATGGTCGGCGAGGATTACGGCGTCCGCTGGCTGCCGACTTACGTGGAATCCGACAGCCCCGAGGAAAAGGTCATCGCGACCTTCCCGCCGGTCAACCGGATGCTCCGCACGACCGAGCATCCCTTCCCGATCGACAGCATGCGGCGCTACGACACCATGTACGTCGAAACCGGCCGCTACCTCCGCCAGATGCTGACCGACTTCCAGGTCGCCGGCGGCAGGATCGCCATCCGCAAGTTCGCGACGCCCGCCGACATCGCCGCGCTTCCGGAAAGCCTCGTCTTCAATTGCACCGGGCTCGGCAGCCGCGACCTGTTCAACGACCAGGACCTGCACCCGGCGCGCGGCCAGCTCGCGATCCTCGAACCGCAGCCCGAGGTGCAATATGCCGCGCTCGGCGACTTCGGCTACATGTTCCCGCGGCCCGACGGCATCATCCTCGGCGGCACGTTCGAGGTCGATGAATGGGACGCGACTCCGCAGCCCGCCGACATCCGCCGCATCCTCGCCAGCCAGAAGCGCTTCTTCGACGCCTTCCGCTGCACCGCTTGAAGTGCCCGCGGGCGCCCCCGACATAGCTCACGAAATGAATTACCATGCCTCCATTCCCCAGAGCGGCGGGGACCAAACGCAAGTGCCCAAGGACAAGCTTACTCCCAAGGCGATCGTTGCTGCGCTGAACGAGCATATCGTCGGCCAGGACGACGCCAAGAAGGCGGTCGCCGTCGCGCTCCGCAACCGCTGGCGGCGCCAACAGCTGGGGCCTGAGCTCCGCGACGAGGTCACGCCCAAGAACATCCTGATGATCGGGCCC
>DATEIK010000064.1:0-5382 GCA_035279065.1 Sphingomicrobium sp.
CCTGGCCCTCAAGAACACCATCAACGTGATGGTCGATCAGCTGAACGGCTTCGCTTCCGAGGTGACGCGCGTCGCGCGCGAGGTCGGTACCGAAGGCAAGCTCGGCGGCCAGGCGCAGGTGCCCGGCGTCGGCGGCACGTGGAAGGACCTCACCGACAACGTCAACCTGATGGCGACCAACCTCACCAACCAGGTGCGCGGCATCGCCGAGGTCGTGACCGCGGTCGCGCAGGGCAATCTGAAGCGCAAGTTGAGCGTCGGCGCCAAGGGCGAGATCGCGGCGCTCGCCGACACCATCAACTTCATGATCGAGACGCTGTCGACCTTCGGCGACCAGGTCACCAACATGGCCCGCGAGGTCGGCATCGAGGGCAAGCTCGGCGGCCAGGCGCGCGTCCCGGGCGCCGCCGGCTTGTGGCGCGACCTCACCGACAACGTGAACCAGCTTGCCGCAAATCTTACCAATCAGGTTCGCTCGATCGCCGAGGTGGCGACCGCGGTGACCAAGGGCGACCTCACCCGCTCGATCGCCGTCGAAGCGTCGGGCGAGATGGCCGCGCTCAAGGACACGATCAACGAGATGATCCGCAACCTCAAGGATCAGACGCTGAAGAACGCCGAGCAGGACTGGCTAAAGACCAACCTCGCGCGCTTCAGCCGCATGCTCCAGGGCGAGCGCGATCTCGCGACCGTCTCGAACCTCATCATGTCCGAGCTCGCGCCGCTGGTGAACGCGCAATATGGCGTGTTCTACGTCACCAAGCGCGAGGAGGATGATACCAAGCTCGAGTTGGTCGCGAGCTATGGCGCCGAAAGCGCCGAGCAGCTGAAGCAGGAATTCTCGCTGCGCGAGGGGCTTATCGGCCAGGCCGCGGCCGATCGCCGGCCGATTCTGCTCAAGGACGCGCCGCCCGACTTCATCCGCATCGGCTCAGGGCTCGGCCACGCCAAGCCGGCCAATGTCAACATCCTCCCGGCCTTGTTCGAGGATGAGGTCAAGGCGGTGATCGAGCTCGCCTCGTTCAGCGAGTTCAACGAGACCCACCAGAGCTTCCTCGACCAGCTGATGGAATCAGTCGGCATCGTCTTGAACACGATTGCCGCGACCATGCGCACCGAGGGCCTCTTGAAGCAGTCGCAGCTGCTCACCCAGGAGCTGCAGGCGCGCCAGACCGAGCTTACTCGCAAGCAGCAGGAGCTCCACAGCACCAACGAGGAGCTGCAGGACAAGGCGATCGCGCTCGAGAACGAGAAGCGCCAGGTCGAAGCCAAGAACCTCGAGATCGAAATGGCCCGCCGCGCGCTTGAGGAGAAAGCCGAGCAATTGGCGCTGACCTCGAAGTACAAGTCCGAGTTCCTCGCCAACATGTCCCACGAGCTGAGGACGCCGCTCAACTCGCTGCTCATCCTCTCCAAGCTCCTCGCCGACAACGCGCAGGGGAATTTGAACGACAAGCAGATCGAGTTCGCCCGGACGATCAACTCGGCGGGGTCGGATCTCCTGAGTCTCATCAACGACATCCTCGACCTGTCTAAGATCGAATCCGGGACGGTGACGATCGAGGTCGGCGAGATGCCGATGGATCATTTGAAGCAGCACATGGAACGGACGTTCCGCCAGCTCGCGACCGACAAGAGCCTGGCGTTCAACGTCAAGTTCGACGCCAAGCTGCCGCAGACCATCCGCACCGACGAGAAGCGGCTGCAACAGATCGTGCTCAACCTCCTGTCGAACGCCTTCAAGTTCACCTCGAAGGGCAGCGTGACGCTCGCCGTCAATTGCGCCGAGGGCGGCTGGAGCAAGAGCCATCCGGTGCTTCGCAACGCGCGGCGCGCGATCGAGATTTCGGTCACCGACACCGGCATCGGCATCCCGGACGAAAAGCAGAGGCTCATCTTCGAGCCGTTCCTCCAGGCCGACGGCACGACCAGCCGCAAATATGGCGGCACCGGCCTCGGCCTGTCGATCAGCCGCGAGATCGCGCGGCTCCTGGGCGGCGAGCTCCAGGTCCGCTCGACCCCGGGCGAAGGCTCGACCTTCACCCTGTTCGTGCCGCTCGAGGCCGAGGCTGGCGCTGCCGCGCCGGGTACCGCGCTCGCACGCTACGACAACAGCGGTGCGATCGTCCCCACCGCGTTGCCGGCCGATTTCGAGGTGAGCGACGACCGCGACGAGCTCGGGAAGGACCCGTTCGTGCTGATCGTCGAGGATGACTCGACCTTCGCGTCGATCCTGCTCGACGCCGCGCACGAGGCCGGCCTGAAGGGCGTGGTCTCGACCGCCGGGGCGGGCACGCTGGCGATGGCGCGCAAGCTCCAGCCGAGCGCGATCACGCTCGATCTCGGCCTTGCCGACATCGAGGGCCTGGTCCTGCTCGACCTTTTGAAGCACGACCCGCAGACGAGCCACGTGCCGATCCATGTCATCTCCGGAAGGGAGCACAGCCATTCGGCGCCCTCGCTCGGCGCGTTCGGCGTGACCGACAAGCCCGCCGAGCGAAGCGAGCTGGTGCGCGTGTTCGAGGCGCTGCGCGACGAAGCCAAGGCGCAAAAGCCGCGGCGCAAGCGCAAGGCCGCCGAGTCCGCCGGCCGCGCCGTTCCCGAGCTCGCCGGCGCGAAGGTGCTGATCGTCGACGATGACATCCGCAACATCTTCTCGCTGACCAGCGTGCTCGAGAACCACGACGTCGAGGTTCTCCACGCCGAGCGTGGCCGCGACGGCATCCTGATCCTGGAGCAAACGCCCGGCGTCGACGTTGCGCTGATCGACATCATGATGCCGGACATGGACGGTTATCAGACCATGCGGGAAATTCGCGAACGGCCCGGCCTTGCCGACGTGCCGTTGATCGCCGTCACCGCCAAGGCGATGAAGGGCGACCGGCAGAAGTGCCTCGACGCGGGCGCTTCGGACTATATCGCCAAGCCCGTCGACATCGAGCTGCTTCTTGCCCTCGTTCGGGTCTGGGTCGCCCGGTCGCGCGACGCGGCGGCGCTTGCGGCCCGACCGCTGGAGGCGGCGGAGTAGGCCATGAACCGAGTCGTCGGAGACATTCCGATCGAACCGTTCGCGAACTCCGCGCCAGCGCCTTCAGCCGAGGACGAACGGCCGCGGGTGCTGCTGGTCGACGATGACGAGCGCAACCTGCTCGCCATCGCCACGGTCCTCGAGGACCTGGGCGAGATCGTCTCCGCGCGCTCCGGCGAGGAAGCGCTTCGCCACCTCCTCAAGGGCGAGTTCGCGGTCATCCTGCTCGACGTCTACATGCCCGGCATGGACGGCTATGAGACCGCCCAGATCATCCGCAGCCGCGACCAGAGCAAGGGTATCCCGATCGTCTTCCTGTCGGCGGTCAACAAGGAAGCCGAGCATCTGCTGCGCGGCTATTCGATGGGCGCCGTCGACTATGTCTTCAAGCCGGTCGATCCGATCGTGCTGAGGTCCAAGGTGACGGTGTTCGTCGAGCTGTTCGCCAAGACCAAGGAGATCGAGCGCAAGGCGCGGCACGAGCAGGCGCTCCTCGACGCCAATTTGCGCGCCAATGCCGAGCGGCTGCACGCCGAGCAGGAATTGCGGCGCGCCGAGCAACGCCAGGCGGTCATCATCCAGTCCCTGCCGATGGTGCTGTACCTCGAGCCTTACGATTCGAAGCGCCGCGTCCCCAATTACCTGGTCGGCGATATCGAGGGGATGACCGGCTACACGCCCGACCAGATGACCGGCGAGATCTGGGCCGACCGGTTGCACCCGGACGATCGGGACAAGGTGATTGCCGCGCTCGAGGCACGAAGCAGATCCGGCCGCATGTCGATCGAATATCGGTGGCAGTGCGCCGACGGCCGGTTCAAGCATGTCTTCGACCAGGCGGTGCTTCTCCGGGACCCGCAGGGGAAGCCGGTCGAGTTCGCCGGAACGATCACCGACATCAGCGAGCAGCGGTCGCTCGAAAACCAGCTGATTCAGGCGCAGAAGATGGACGCGATCGGCAAGCTGACCGGCGGCATCGCGCACGATTTCAACAATCTGCTGGCGGCGGTGATCGGCGGGGTCGGGCTGCTCGAAAAGCGCGCCGCGCTACAGGACGAGGAACGCAAGATCCTCGGCATGACCAAGCGCGCCGCCGAGCAGGGCAGCGAACTCGTGCGGCGCCTGCTTGCCTTTGCCAGGCGGCAGAAGCTCGAACCGCGTCCCGTGCCCATCGGCGCGTTGCGCGAGGCTGTCTCCGACCTCCTGACCCATACGCTTGGCGGGCTCGTCGAAATCGATTGGCGAACCGACGGCGACGCCTGGCCCGCGTTCGCCGACCAGGCGCAGCTCGAGCTCGCGCTGGTCAACCTCATCATCAACGCGCGCGATGCCATGCCCGCCGGTGGTACGGTGACGGTCAGCATCGAGAACCGGCCGGCCTCGGGCGAAGGCCCGCCGGAGCTGCCGGCAGCGGATCATGTGCTGATCGTCGTCGCCGACCGCGGCACCGGCATCGCTCCGGAGGATCTCGAACGGGTGATGGATCCCTTCTTCACGACCAAGGAGGTCGGCAAGGGCAGCGGGCTGGGCCTCAGCATGGTCTATGGCTTCGCGCAGCAGTCGGACGGCGCGTTCCGGATCGAGAGCGAGGTCGGCAAGGGCACACGCGCCGAGCTGTGGCTGCCGCGCGCGCCCGATCGGCAAGAAGCAGGCGCCCGGCCGATCGCCGATGACGCGCAGGTCCATTCGCCCGGCCCGCTCAAGATTTTGCTCGTCGACGATCATGAGGAAGTCCGCGCAACCACCGGCGCAATGCTCGAGGAGCTCGGCCATACCGTCGCCGGCGCCGCCAACGGCCGGGATGCGCTTGAGGCCCTGCGCCAGGGCGATTGCGACTACAATCTGATGATCAGCGACTATGCGATGCCGCACGTGTCGGGCACCGAGTTCCTGCGCGAGGCGCGCGAGCTGTGCCCCGACGTGCCGGCACTGATCATCACCGGCTACGCGGAGGTCGGGGCGATCACCGACCGGCCCGAGAACGTCGAGGTCCTGTTGAAACCGTTCACCCCGCGCGCGCTCGAAGCGGCGATCGCGCGGATTTGCGCGCCGGCGGCCGTCGCCGGCTGAAACTCGCCAACTGCCGCTAGGCTGCGACGAACGGCGCAACCCCGTTCGTCGCCAAGAGTTTGGATGTGACGGAGATTTCCGACAATTTGGGGTGGCGAGGTGACCGGCGACAGCGATTCGCGCAGCGAAATTCTCGAAGATGAAAGTTCTCGCCTGAAGGATGCGTTGAAGTCCTGCCGGACCATGGTCGCCAATTATCGCGCCATGCTGACCGACGGCAGCAACGACAATGCCATGCCCGAGCCCGCCCCGGACGATCCCGAAGTCCGCTGATAGATTTGGTG
>DATEIK010000065.1:0-2397 GCA_035279065.1 Sphingomicrobium sp.
CATCGCCAAGGTCGCCTCGCTCGACTGCGATATCCTGCTGACCCCCCACCCGGCGGCGAGCAACATGCCCGCGCGGCTGATCGGCACGGCGCCGATCTCCGACCCCAATGCGTGCCGCAGCTATGCGGCGTCGCTGACCAAACGCCTCGATGACCGTCTGGCGAAGGAAGCGGCGCCCAAGTGAGCTTCCGCGCCACGGTGGCTTGCAGCCGTGCGCAGGCCGAGGCGATCGGAAATGGCGATGACCCATTGCCCAGCGCCGTCCTCGTTGCCGACGAGCCCGATCCCGCCAATCCGGATGATTGGCTGATCCACGCTTATTTCGAGCATCCGCCGACGCCCGAGGAACTGAGGCAGCTCGCGAGCCTCGGCCGCGACGAACCCCGCGTCGAGCAGCTCGGCGAGGCCGATTGGGTAAAGATGAGCCAGGCCGGCTTGCAGCCGATCCGGGCCGGGCGCTTCACCGTCCACACGCCGACTCACCCGCCCGATTCCGGCCGCATCAATTTCGAGATCGACGCCGGCCTTGCCTTCGGCACGGGCCAGCACGCCACGACCGCGGGCTGCCTCGCCGCGCTCGACCGGCTCGAGACCGGCGGAAAAAGCTTCGCGAACATCGCCGACATCGGCACCGGCACGGGCCTGCTCGCCTTCGCGGCGCTGGCGCTATGGCCCGAGGCGCGGTGCATCGCGACCGACATCGACCCGGTCGCGGTTGACGTCGCGCGCGACAATGCCGCGATCAACAGCGTGCGGCTCGGCCACGGCGCAGGCGAGCTGTTGCTGGCCGAAGCCGACGGCATGGCCTCGCCGATGCTCGCGGCGCGCGCGCCGTTCGATCTCATCGTCGCCAACATCCTGGCGGGCCCACTGATCCAGCTCGCGTCCGATTTCGCTCGCGCGATTGCCCCCGGCGGAACGATCGTTCTCGCCGGGTTACTCGGCACGCAGGCCGACAATGTGATCGCCGCTTACGAAGCGCAGGGCATCGCGACCATTGATCGGAGTTTCGGCGAGTGGCCGGTGCTGGTCTGCGAACGCGACTAGCCCTCTTGTTTCCACCGGCGGCGGCTGCAACAGCGCCGTAATGAAATCGCCGCTGCTCATCGCCGCACTCGTTTTGTGCACCGCCGCCGTCGCGCCTCACGCCAAGCCGCCGGCCAAGCATCCGCCCAGGACCGCCGCGACGACCAAGCCCGAACCTACGCCGCCGGTGCGCGAATTCTTCAAGCCCGACGAAGTCCGCTCGAGCGGCACGCTGACCATCGGCGGCCAGCCAATCGCCTATGACGCGGTCGCGGGAACTCTGGTCGTCCACGCGAAAGACTGGGAGGATACCGACGCGGTCGAGGCGGACGCCGACAAGTCCGACAAGGACAAGGCCGGTCCCAAGCCCGAAGCCTCGATGTTCTACACCGCTTACTTCAAGCAGGGCGTTCCCGCCGCCGGACGGCCGATCACCTTCCTGTTCAACGGCGGGCCAGGCTCATCGACGGTGTGGTTGCGCATGGGCGCCTTCGGCCCGGTGCGCGTGCTGACCGCGGACTCGCGCCATACGCCGGCGCCCTATAGCGTGATCGACAACGACCAGAGCCTGCTCGACGTCTCCGACCTCGTGTTCATCGATGCCCCCGGCACGGGCTTCTCGCGCATCGCCGGCAAGGACAAGGAGAAGAGCTTCTACGGCGTCGACCAGGACATCGACGCTTTCACCAGGTTCATCACCCAGTTCCTGACCAAGTACGGTCGCTGGAGCTCGCCCAAATATGTCTTCGGCGAAAGCTACGGGACGATGCGCGGAGCGGGGTTGACCCTCGCGCTGCAGCGGGCCGACGTCGACCTGAATGGCGTGGTCCTGCTCTCGAATATCCTCAACTGGGACGTGATGCCCGACGACCCGCAGGTGAACCCCGGCATCGACATGCCCTACATCGTGTCGCTGCCGACCTATGCGGCGACCGCGTGGCACTTCAACAAGGTCGCCAACCGCCCCGCGGACCTGCGCACGTTCCTCGCCCAGGTCGAAGCCTTCGCGACGGGCGAATATGCCGCGGCGCTGATCCAGGGCAACGACCTGCCCGAGCCCGAGCGCCAGCGCATCGCCCAGCGCCTGTCGGGCTACACCGGCCTCTCGGTCCCATACCTGCTGAAGACCAACCTGCGCATCGAATATGGCGCTTTCCAGAAGGAAGTGCTGGCAGAGCAAGGGCTCACCACCGGCACGCTCGACACGCGCTTCGTCGGCGCGACGCTCGATCCTTTGAGCAAGACCTCGAGCTACGACCCGCAGGACGCGGCGATCAGCGCGGCCTATGTCGCGGCGTGGCAGAATTACGTCCGCGACCGCCTGCGCTACACGCCCGGCATCCAGTACAAGTCGGGCATCCCGATCTATTC
>DATEIK010000066.1:0-7443 GCA_035279065.1 Sphingomicrobium sp.
GTCGGCTCGATCCGCGACGACAGCGACATCGATCCCTTGTTCAAGAGCCTGTTCAAGCATCACTGGATGGAGGAGGCGCAGCACGCCAAGCTCGACACGCTGATCGTCGATGCGCTTGCGGATCAACGGCCGGAGAGCGAGCTGGCGCAAGTCACCAACGAATTCTTCCAAATCGCCGGCTTCCTCGACAAGTCACTGCAGATCCAGGCGCGCTTCAACGTCGAATCGCTGGAGCGCGGGCTGGGCCGGACCATCGACGGCCGCGACGCGCTGATCGTCCAGCAATATCGCGCCGCGCGCTGGACCTATCTGATGTCAGGCCTGACCCACGAGCGGTTCAAGGCGACGCTCGAAGCGACTTCGCCGAAGATGGCGGCGCGGATCGCCGCGGCAACGGCACCGCGCCAACCTGCCAACACGCCGCAAGTCGCGGCTTAGCTGCTCTTCACGCCGACGCTGAGCAGCGCCTTGAGGCGCGCCTTGACCGCGTTCGACAGGCCGGGATCGGCCATCCGGACCGCGCTGAAGCGAACTGACAGCGGATTCACCGGCACGCCGGAGCGAAGCACTTCATAGTGGAGGTGCGGCCCGGTCGAGAGGCCGGAAGAGCCGACATAGCCGATCACCTGCCCAGCGTGGACGAAGCTGCCCGGCTGCGCGGCGATCTCGCTCATGTGCGAATAGCTGCTGACGATCCCGCCGCCATGCGCGAGCCGGACCTGGCGGCCGTAGCCGCCGGCCCAGCCTGCAGCGACCACCTGCCCATCGGCCGCGGCGACGATCGGACTCCCCCAGCTCGCGCCGATGTCGAGTCCGGCGTGGAAGCGCGAGAAGTGCAGGATCGGGTGATAGCGATAGCCGAAATAGGATGTGATGTGCCCCGCGACCGGAAGGCCGGTCGCGCTGCTGACGGTCGTCGGCCGGTCGGCATTGGCGGCGTCGATCCATTCGCTGCGGCCACCGGCATTCCAGCGCACCAACTGCAGGTCCGGCGCTGCGGCGCGGTCGAGCCCGGCGTAGAGCAGCTCCCGGTTGCGGCCGAGCACGAGGTCGAACCCGTCATAGGGCGAGACGTCCGCGCCGACGTCGATCTCGGTCGCCAGTGCGGCGAGATATTGCGCGGCGACTTCGGGCGAAGCCCCGGCGGCGCGAAGCGACCAGTAGAGCCCGTCGCCAACACGCCCGCGGACGCGCATCGGTGCTGTCACTTGGACCGTCGGCGCGGGCTTTGGCGCTTCGACAGCGAAAGGAGTCTTGCGGACAGGCGCGACCTCGATCGGCTCGACCGCGTCGGTCGCGACCATGCGCATCCCGCTATTCCCGCCACTCGACAGCGGCGCGATGGCCAGCGCATCCCACTGCGGCTGGTCGTCGCGGATTTGCGCGGCGCTCGGCAGCGACGCCCAGGCAACGCCGCTGCACAGCAGGGCGAGCAAGCCGGCGCCCTTCCAGCCGACACGCGGGATCGCCAGCGGGATCGCGCGCGCGCCGCTGGTCCTCCGGCCGAACGAGCGCGCCGGGCTCGGTTGCACCGTCAACACGCCCCATCAATCGCGAATCAAGGTTAAAACGGGCCTAAAGGGCCACAGAAGGAACCTTGCGTTCGCTCCACGCGCTGCCACATTCAGGAAGACATGGCGCCGCGTTCAGACGCTTCGGTCCGGGCCATCCTGGGGCCGACCAACACGGGCAAGACCCATCTCGCGATCGAGCGGATGTGCGGCCATTCCTCGGGCGTGATCGGCTTCCCGCTGCGCCTGCTGGCGCGCGAGGTCTATGATCGCGTCGTCGGCATCAAGGGCGACAAGCAGGTTGCGCTGCTGACTGGCGAAGAGCGGATCGTCCCACCGCAGGCGCGCTATTTCCTGTGTACCGCCGAATCGATGCCGGTGCCCGGCGGCGATTCGCATCACGATGGCGACCTCCAGCGCGACTTCGCCTTCGCCGCGATCGACGAGGCCCAGCTCGGCATCGATCCCGAGCGCGGCCATGTCTTCACCGACCGGATGCTTCGCGCGCGTGGCCGCGAGGAAACCCTGATCCTCGGTTCGGACACGCTGCGGCCGATCGTCCGCGAGCTTCTGCCCGACGCCGAGATCGTCCGGCGCCCGCGCTTCTCGACCCTGCGCTATTCGGGCAGCGTCAAGCTCTCGCGATTGCCGCCACGCTCTGCGGTCGTCGCCTTCTCGGCCGAGCAGGTCTACGCGCTGGCCGAGATGCTGCGCCGCTTCAAGGGCGGCGCGGCGGTAGTCATGGGCGCGCTCTCGCCCGCCACGCGCAACGCCCAGGTCGCGATGTTCCAGCGCGGCGAGGTCGATTACCTGGTCGCGACCGACGCCATCGGCATGGGCCTCAATATGGATGTTGCTCACGTCGCCTTCGCCGGCCTCGAAAAGTTCGACGGGCGCCGCGACCGCCGCCTGACCACCGCCGAAATGGCCCAGATCGCGGGACGCGCGGGCCGCCATCAGAAGGACGGCAGTTTCGGCACGCTCGGCCTGACGGAAGACTCGGGCGGGTTCAGCGAAGAGGAAATCACCGCGATCGAGGAGCATCGCTTCCGTCCGCTCGACTTCGTCCATTGGCGCAACGACGAGCTCGATTTCACCGACGTCCGCGCGCTGATCGCCAGCCTGGAGGCGAAGAGTGACGACCCACTGCTTCGCCCGGCGCCTGAGGCGATCGATCTCGCGGTGCTGAAGCATATCGCGGAGGATCCGGCGATTGCCGCCCGGCGCGGCGTGGCGGCGAAGCGGCTTTGGGCGGTCTGCGGCCTCCCCGACTTCCGCAAGGTCGGCGCGATGCACCATGCGCGGATGGTCCGCAGGCTGTTCAGCTACATCGGCGAGGGCGGGCATATCCCGCACGAATGGTTCGCAGCCGAGGTCGCGCGGCTGGACAATATGAGCGGCGACATCGAAGCGCTCGCCGACCGCCTCGCCGGGATCCGCAGCTGGGCCTATATCGCGCACCGCGCCGACTGGCTGCACGAGCCGGCCAAGTGGGCCGAGCGCACGCAGCAAGTCGAAAGCCGCCTGTCCGACGCGCTCCACGAGCGCTTGACCCAGCGTTTCGTCGACCGCCGCACTGCGGTTCTCGTCCGCGACATCGGTGCGCGCGGATCGGACGCGCTGCCCGTCACCGTCGCCGCCGACGGCGAGGTCAGCGTCGGCCCCGAGCCGATCGGCCATTTGACCGGCTTCGACTTCCGGGTCGATCCATCAGCGCGCCTGGCCGACAAGCGGCTGCTACTCGCCGCCGCCGAGCGGCGCCTGGGCGAGGAGCTCGACCGCCGCGCGAAATCGCTGGTCGAGGCCGAGGACGATGCTTTCGCGCTGACGACCGACGAGCAGGGCGCGCTCGCCGTATCGTGGGATGGGCAGGTTCTCGCGCGCCTCGCTCCGGGCCGCTCGCTGCTCGAGCCCGCATTGCGCACCTCGCGCGCGCTCGACCGCTTGTCGGCGCACGGCCGCGCCGCGCTGCGCGGCCGCCTCGAGCAATGGGTCGAGACCCAGGTCGGCCATCATTTGCGCTCGCTGGTCAAATTGTCGGCGGCAGCAGCCGATCCCGCAAGCTCACCGGGCGTGCGTGCGCTCGCCGCAATGCTCGCCGACGCCGGTGGCGTGCTGCCGCGCAAGGGCGTGCTCGGCGCGATTTCGCACCTCGAGCAGCCCGACCGCCAGGCGCTGCATCGGCTGAAGGTCCGGCTCGGCCCTCTCGACGTTTACCTGACCCCTTTGCTCAAGCCGTCGGCGCAGCATTGGCGGGCGGCCCTGCTCGCCGTCCGCAATGCGACGCCGATGCCGGCGCTGCCCGCGGCTGGTGCGGCGACGCTCGAGCCGGACGCCGATCCCCGGGGAGCTGCGCTCGCCTATCGCCGGCTGGGCCGCGAATGGCTGCGCATCGACCTCGCCGATCGCCTCGCCAGCCACGCGCGAAAGGTCCGTTCGGCCGGCGGCGCCGACCCGGTCGATGCCGAGCTCGCAACCTCGCTCGGCCTGTCCGACGATGCCATCGCCAGACTCATGGCCGAGGTCGGCTTCACCAGGGCGGGCGAGGCATGGAAGTGGCGCGGTCGGCGTCCGTCGCGTGGCGACCGGCGCGGCACTGGCTCTCACGCATTCGCCGAGCTTGCGAAACTGAAGAAGAAATGATCACTCTCGCCCGTCATGCTGAACTCGTTTCAGCATCCATTCTGGAGACCTTCGAGCCGTTGGAGAAATGGACCCTGAAGCGAGTTCAGCGTGACGATTTGGAATGAGGCTCGACCGCTACCTGCACTGCATCCGGCTGGTGAAGAGCCGCACGCTGGCGCAGGCGCTGATCGCGACCGGGCATGTCCGCATCGACGGCAAGCGCGTCGAGAAGCCGAGCGAGGAGGTCCGCGTCGGGAGCATAGTCGCCTTCCCGCTGCGCGACCGGGTTCGCGTGCTCAAGGTGCTCGGCCTGCCGCAGCGCCGCGGCCCCGCGCCCGAGGCTCGCGCCTGCTACGAAGAGTTGGAGCCGGGCAATTGACGGCGGCGGCGCTGCCTCTTAGCGATTTCCCCTGAAGAGGGAGCCGCCGATCCATGACCTATGTCGTCACCGACGCCTGCATCAAATGCAAATATATGGACTGCGTCGAGGTCTGCCCGGTCGACTGCTTCTACGAGGGCGAGGTGATGCTGGTCATCAACCCCAACGAGTGCATCGACTGCGGGGTATGCGAGCCCGAATGCCCGGCCGAGGCGATCCTGCCCGATACCGAGAGCGGGCTCGAGAAATGGCTCGAGCTCAACAACAGTTTCTCGACCGAATGGCCGAACATCACGCGCAAGAAGGACAGCCCGGCCGACGCCGACGAGCACAAGGGCGAAGAGGGCAAGTACGACAAATACTTCACGCCCGAGGGCGGCAGCGGCGACTAAGCGCCGTCTCGCTCAGCGCTTCATGATGAAGGTGTAGCTGAGCCCCAGACCGCCCGAGAGCTGGTTGCGCGAGCCCAGGTCGCGAACGATCGGCGACTTGGCGGCATCGCCGACGAGACGCTCGTAGCGGCCATAGCCGAACACGCCCCAGCGCGGATCGAACTGGTAGGAGAAGCTGCTGGCGGCGGCGATCCCGTGGATGCCCCCGCTCGGCCGATAGGCGGGCAGGCCCGAGGCCAAAGCCGCCGCCGGAGTGACGCCGAACCAGGCTCGCTGGTAGCGGCTGTCGGAGAACAGGACGCGAGGCCCGATCGAGAAGACGTACTTGTCGCCGTCGCGCCAGACCTGGTCCGCGCCGACCTGGCCGACGATCCCCTTGTGCCCGCCAAGCCCTTTCAGGGCCTCGGCCCGAAGGTAGAGCGACTCGCTGACCTGATAACTGGCGAAGGCGCCGGCTTCGATCGTCGTTTTGACCTTCCCGACGGGGACGTCGAGGTCCGAATTCTTGCGGCCGCTGGCGATGTTCGCCGCAGGGCCGAACGAGAAGCCGCCCGACCGGATGAGCGGAAGTCCCGGGCTGTAATCCGGCGCGTTGAATTTGAACGGATCGGTACCGTGCGCGATGTTCAGCCGGCCCAGCGGCGCGAGCTCGGTGCCGTCGGAACCGATGAAGTCGGGCTGCAATTGCGCCCCGAGCCCGACGCGCACGCGAAGGTCGTTAGCGTCTTGTGCCGAGGCCGCGCTCCATGCGGGAAGAAGCGCCGCGGTTGCAATCAGGATAGCCTTCATCACTGCCCCCTAACCGATGTGATGCGCCCTGGTTGCACCTCCGTATCGGAATCCGGCGCTCGCCACCACCTTTAGAGGATGCACCCCGTCCGCGCGGCCTGCGCGTAAGTCACCAGTTCGGGGAGTGCCGCTTTGCCCGATTCGAGGTAGCGGTCGATGACGGCTTCGCACCGCGGCTCACGTCGGACCCAGTGGCCGAGCCCGTGCAGGGCCGCTTCCTGGCAGGCGACGGAGTCCAGTTCGAGAACCCGTTCAAGGCAGGAAAGCTCGGCATCGTCGACCAGTGCGCGCTGCGGATCGTCGGGGTTGGTGAAGCCGGGGAAGCTCTCCCACCACATGTACGTCACGCCGTTGAGCGCAGGACCGGACTCGCTCGCATTGTGGCCGAGGACTGGCGCGCATTTTGGCGCGAGCACATCGTGGAAGAAGGTGGCGATCGCATGCCACACGGCCGCACGCTCCGCCGCCGGTGTGGCGGCGTCGCGCATCCACGGCTGGTCGCCGACGGCCATGGTATTGACGAGGCCGGTCAGCCCCTGAGCGATCTGGTCGTCATGATAATATTCGAGCAGGCTCGCGCCGTCGGCGAACAGGCGGGTCAGACAGGCGATGCCGGTTCTCGGCTCGGGCTGCCACCAGTCGGCATCGATCCCCATCTGCCACGGATGAGCGTTGACGGCATGGCCGAACTGGAACTCGACGAACTCTTCGAACGAAAGGTCCGTGAGCGCCGCCATCAGCGCCGGCTGAGCAATTTCTCGACGATGAGGTCCGCCGCCTCGTCCGCGCTGAGCGCGGTCGTGTCGAGATGGATCTCGGGGTTCTCCGGCTCCTCGTATGGACTGTCGATACCGGTGAAGTTCTTGAGCTCGCCGGCGCGCGCCTTGGCGTAGAGGCCCTTTACGTCGCGCTTCTCGGCCTCGGCCAGCGGGGTATCGACGAATACCTCGATGAACTCGCCCTCCGCCATCATTCGCCGGACCATGTGCCGCTCGGCGCGGAACGGCGAGATGAATGCGGTCAGCACGATCAACCCCGCGTCGGCCATCAGCCGCGCGACCTCGCCTACCCGGCGGATGTTCTCGATGCGGTCGGCCTCGGTGAAGCCGAGGTCGCGGTTGAGCCCGTGGCGGATGTTGTCGCCGTCGAGCAGGAAGGTGTGGCGCCCGCGCGCGACCAGTTTCTTTTCGACGATATTGGCGATGGTCGACTTGCCCGCGCCGCTGAGGCCGGTGAACCACAGCACCGCCGGCTTCTGGCCCTTGATCGTCGCGTGCGTTTCGCGGCTGACGTCGAGGTGCTGGCGGTGGACGTTGAGCGAGCGCCTGAGCGCGAAGTGGAGCATGCCGCAGGCGACCGTGGCGTTGGTCAGCTTGTCGATCAGGATGAAGCCGCCGAGCGCCTTGTTCGGACTCGACCCCTCGGCCGCATAAGGCTCGAACACGATCTCGCGGTCGGTGGCGATCTCCGCAACGCCGATGCCGTTCAGGCCCAGCGTCTGCGCCGCCAAATGTTCGAGCGTGTTGACGTTGATCTCATACTTGGGCTGGTGAACGATCGCGGTCACGCTCTGCGTCCCGAGCTTCAGCCAATAGCCGCGGCCGGGAAGCAGCTCCTCGTCCGCCATCCACACGATCGTCGCTTCGAACTGGTCGGCGGCCTCGGGCGGGTCGCCGGCCGCGACGATCACGTCGCCCCGCGAGCAATCGACCTCGTCGGCCAGCGTCAGCGTAACCGACTGTCCGGC
>DATEIK010000067.1:0-13118 GCA_035279065.1 Sphingomicrobium sp.
GAGGCGAACGGGAAACGGGTTCAGATCCTCGATCGCGGTCTCGGCCAGGATCGGCGTCAGCCGCGGCCCCTCGCCGGCAATGAAGGTCAGGTTCTGCCCAAGCGCGAAGGGCACGATCAGGATGTCGGAAAAGAGGATCGCTGCATCGAGCTCAGGAAAGCGCTTCAGTGGCTGGAGTGTGATCTCCGCCGCCGTATCGCTATCATAGACGAGATCAAGGAAGCTTCCCTTGTCCTGCCGCAGCTGGCGGTACTCGGGCAGGTAGCGTCCCGCCTGGCGCATCAGCCAGATGGGCCGAGGACTCGCCGCCTTTCCGCCCAGTACGGACAGCAAGGGCTTGTCCGCCTGCGTTGTCGATCGATCCGCAGGCTTCGGACCCACCCTTCTTCTCTCCTTATATATCTAGAATCTTATTGTTGATGTGGTTGGTCGCGGGAGAGCGGGATTTAAGGTTCGCTCTCGAAATTGCCAACAGATGTGGAGAAAGCCCGCTCTTCGCAGCGGCGCGAGTCGCCCCGAGTCCCACCCGTGATTCACAGCCTGGGGACGAGATTCATCCCCGTGGATGAATCCCTGAACAGCGCGTGTTCGGCATGGAGCAGGGTCCCGATTGAGCCCGCCCCCACGTCCGCGCTACGGCTGCAAGCGTCCTTTTCCACAAGGTTGTGCTTTGCCCCTGATCCTCGCCTCGACCAGCCCCATCCGCCGCCAGATGCTCGATGCCGCGGGCGTCGCATATGAGGCAGTCAAACCCCATGTCGACGAGGCTGCGGTCAAGGCGCGCCTGACGGACGCCGAGGAGATTGCCGCCGAGCTCGCCGGGCTCAAGGCCTGCAGCGTGCCGGCCAAGGACTGGGTCATCGGCAGCGACAGCGTGGTCAGCGTTGGAGGCCACCTGTTCGACAAGCCGGCAAGCCGCGACCAGGCCGCGGAGCATCTGCGCTTTTTCTCTGGCAAGGCGATGAAGCTCACCAGCGCGGTCGCGCTGGCACGTTTTGGCACGCTCGACTGGCGGCATGTCGAGACGGCCGTGCTGCAGGTTCGCGATCTCTCCAAAGGCTTCATCGCGGATTACCTCGATGCCGAATGGCCCGAGGTCGGTTATTGCGTCGGCGTGTTCCGGCTGGAGGGCCGCGGCGCGCAATTGTTCGAACGCCTCGAGGGCGACCATTTCACGATCCTCGGCATGCCCCTACTGCCGCTGCTTGGCGCGCTGCGGGCGCGCGGACTGGTGCCGGCATGATCAAAATCGCGCTCACCGGGTCGATCGGCATGGGCAAGTCGACCGTAGCGCAGATGTTCGAACGCGCCGGCGTGCCGGTGTTCGACGCGGACGCGGTCGTGCGCCGGCTCCAGTCGGGGGATCCTGTGTTGATCGCGGCGATCGGCGCCCGCTTTCCTGGCACGGCCAGCAAGGGCGTCCTCGACCGCGAAGAGCTCGCCGCCCGGGTTCTCGGCAAGCCGGACGAGCTGGCGGCGCTGGAGGCGATCGTCCACCCCACTGTTCACGCGGAGCGCGCACGCTTCCTGCTCGACAATCGCGACAAGCCCGCGCTCCTCTTCGACATTCCTTTGCTGTTCGAGACCCACGGCGAACATGCGTTCGACAAGATTGTCGTCGTCTCGGCCCCCGCGGAGGTTCAGCGCGCCCGCGTCCTCGCGCGGCCCGGCATGACCGAGGACAAGCTCGCGGCGATCCTCGCGCGGCAGACTCCGGACGATGACAAGCGCCGGCGCGCCGATTTCGTCGTCGATACGGGCGCCGACCTATCCACAACTGAAGACCAGGTGCGAGAGATTCTCGCTTGTCTCGGACTCCGCGCAGATTCATAGGTTTAGCCGTGCGTGAGATTGTTTTCGATACGGAAACCACGGGCCTGAACCCGGCCGGCGGCGACCGGATGGTCGAGATCGGCTGCGTCGAGATCTTCAACCGCGTCGAGACCGGTCGGCACTTCCACGCCTACTTCAATCCCGAGCGCGACATGCCGTTCGAGGCGCAGGAAATTCATGGCCTCAGCAACCTCTTCCTGTCGGACAAGCCGCGCTTCGCCGAACGCGTCGAGGAACTGCTGGACTTCATCGAGGATTCGCCGCTCGTCGCCCACAACGCCGGGTTCGACTTCGGCTTCCTGAATTTCGAGCTCGAGCGCTGCGGCCGCAATCGGGTCGGCATGCAACGCATGGTCGACACGCTGACGCTCGCGCGGTCGCGGCATCCCGGCGCCAAGCACAGCCTCGACGCCTTGTGCGTGCGTTTCGGAATCGACCGCAGTCACCGCGTCAAGCACGGCGCGCTGCTCGATGCGCAGCTCCTCGCCCAGGTTTATGTCGAGCTGACCGGTGGGCGCCAGATCGGGCTCGGGCTCGTCGCCGAGGCCGGGACGGTGGCCGTGTCGGCCGCCGACCGTCCGGTCGTCGTCCGAACATTCCGCCCGGCCCGGCCGCATTTCGCCGCGGCGGAGGAACTCGAACGTCACCGCGCGTTTATCTCCCAGCTCGTCGAACCGTTGTGGGCGCGTTTCGCCCCGGCCGGTTGACGCGAGGTTCGGGGCGGTCCTAAGCGGCCGCCCAGTCAGTCGAGGAGGCTCAGCCAGGTGGACATCCGCGTCGCGGGGCATCAGGTCGATACCGGCGAGTCGTTGCGTGAACATGCCCAGCGCCGGGTCGCCGAAATCACCGAGAAATATTTTTCGAGGAGCGTCGGAGCCAACGTCACCTTCGGCCGCGGGCCGAACAACGACTTCACCTGCGACATTATCGCGCCGGTCGTTCAGGGCGTGGTCCTGAAGGCGTCCTATAGCGCGCGCACCGCGGAAATGGCCTTCAACGGCGCCGCCGACCGGATCGAGAAGCAGCTGCGGCGCTACACCAACCGATTGAAGGAACATAAGGTCGACGAAGCCGCCCAGGCTTATGTCGAGAACGCCGGCTACACCGTCTTCTCGGCGCCGCCCGAAGAGGAAAGTGTCGGCGCCGACCACCCGACCGTGGTCGCGGAGACGCGGATCGACATTCCGGAAGCCAGCGTGTCGGACGCGGTGATGCTGATGGACTTGCGCAATACCAGCGCGCTCATGTTCAGGAATTCAGGGACGGGGGAGTTCAACATGATCTACCGCCGAGAAGACGGGAACATCGGCTGGGTCGAGCCGCATACCGACTGACCAACCCTCCTTTTTCATGCTCGCGGCAGGGTGATTGCCGCGGCCGGTGACGAGTCCAGCCCATGCAGCTTGCCGATTTTCTCGATTTCGATGCAATCAAGACCGCCCTTCCCGGCGGCAGCAAGCGCGCGCTTGTGCAGCAGCTGTCGAACCTTGCGGGCCAGCGGCTAAGCCAGGATTCGGCGGTCATCCTCGCCAGCCTCAACGAGCGTGAGCAGCTCGGCTCGACCGGCTTCGGGCAGGGCGTGGCGATTCCCCACGGCAAGATCGACGGGCTGGGACGGATCTACGGCCTCTTCGCTCGGCTCGCGGAACCGGTCGATTACAAGGCGATCGACGGCCGGCCGGTGGATCTCGTCTTTCTCCTGCTGTCGCCACCCGACGCCGGCGCCGAGCATTTGAAGGCGCTCGCCGCGATCAGCCGCGTCACGCGCCACGCCGCGACGCTCGAGAAAATGCGCGGTGCACGGAGCCGCGATGCATTGGCGGCCGTGCTGCTCGGAGCCGACGAACGCGACGCGGCTTAGCTGGCTGTGAGCGGCGGGCGGCTTCCCACCCACGTCGAGGTCGCCAGCATCCTGCGAAGAGCGGCGGCCGATGGAGATTTCGCGACAGTAATGAAGAAGGGCGATTCCGACCGCGGATCGCTGCTCCTGATCGTCACCAGCCGTGGCCGCCATATCGCCTGCCTGGAGCGCGCGCTGGCACTGGACGGCATGTATCGCTGGACCCGGGTTGGGCCGGCCGAATCGGCCGGTTCCGAGGAATTGACCGAATTCCTCCGAAAGCGCGCACGCTTCGACGAGGATTCCTGGGCGATCGAACTGGATATCGCGGAGCCTGAACGGTTCATCGCTGAAACGACCTTAACGGGTTGACCCTGCCCGGTGAGGGACGGAAACCCACAGCAACAACAAGAGCGGGGGGCATTCCCGCACGAAAAATCAAAGGGAATGCCACGCGAGTCGGGTAACTGCGCAGGGGGATTGCGGAAGTAATCGCAGAGTAAATCTCCCCTTTATCGGCGCAGTTGACCGCACAAATTGGCTGATCTTTTGATTTCTTTTCGTTCAGCGTTGCTGACTACCATCATGCTTACGGCCGGGACATTTGCTCCGGCCATGGCCGGACCTTCGTCCGAGCCACTCCTTTCGGTCGAGACCGCGAGCCTTCCCAAGATCGTCACTCCGGACCTGCTCGATCCGCAATCCGAGCCCGACCTGGCCGCTCCGGAGGCCACGACGGAGACCCCCGGCGGCGAAGCGACGGACGACCTGTCCTCCATGGTCGCGCAGCTGAAATCGTCCGATCCCGGCAGCCGCGAGCTCGAGTGCCTCGCCACCGGCATCTACTTCGAAGCGAAGAGCGAGCCGCTCGCCGGCCAGCTCGCGGTCGGCCAGGTCATCGCCAACCGCGCTCAGAGCGGCGGCCGTTTCCCTTCGAGCTATTGCGGCGTGCTGTTTCAGCGCGGCCAGTTCTCCTTCGTCCGCGGCCATTCGCTGCCGTCGGCGCCGCGAGCCAGCCGGCAATGGCAGACCGCGGTCGCCATGGCGAAGATCGTCGACCAGGACCTGAAGGAATCGAACGTCGGCAACGCCTTGTTTTTCCACGCCCGCTACGTTTCTCCGGGCTGGCACCTGAAGCGCGTCGCGGCGATCGGCAACCACGTCTTCTACCGCTAGGCTTTAACGCGAAGCGGGGCAGTCAGCGGGCGGGCGAAGGCTCGCTCGTTTTTCTTTGACGTTGGCTGCGTTTGCGCTTTGTTCTAGTTCTTGGGCGTGGCCACCCAGCTCGATTCTCTCTGCTTCACCGATGCCCCGCCGATTGCCGGCGAAGTCGCGCGTGGAGTGACGCGGCTGTTCTGCCGCCAGGACCTGTTCGCGGTGTGCGAGATGCCCCTGCCCAACGGCCGCCGGGCGGACCTGATGGCGATCGACGCCAAGGGCAGCCTGACGATCGTCGAGATCAAGGTCGCCAAGGCCGATCTCATGGGCGACGGCAAATGGCTCGATTATCTCGACTATTGCGACCGCTTCTATTGGGCGGTCCCGCCGCACCTCGCGCGGCTGCTGGAGGAAGAGCGCTATCTCCCGGCCGAAGCGGGCCTGATCGTGGCCGACCGCTACGATGCCGCGGTCGTCCGCGACGCCGCGCACCGGCCGCTCTCGCCGGCGCGGCGGAAGGCGGAGCTGCTGCATTTTGCGCGACGCGCCGCCCGGCGCCTGTCGGCCCAGGTCGATCCGTCGCTCGGCGACGCCAACTAGCTATTTTGCCGGAGGCTTGGGCTTCTTCGCCTCGATGAGATCGAGGATCTGCCGGCTGCGCGTGTCGCGCTTGGCATAATCGCGCGCGGAATAGCCCGCCGCTGAGTCGGGCTTGTCGGGATCGGCGCCGGCACTCAGCAAGAGCCTGACGATCTGCGGCCGCCGCTGCTGGACGGCGACGATCAGCGGCGTTTCGCCCGCCCTGTTCTCCGCATCGACCTTGGCGCCGAGGCCGATCAACCACTCGACCGCGTCCTCGAACCCGACCCGCGCGGCGGCGATCAGGGGTGTGTCGCCGCCATGTCCGCCGAGATTGAGGTCGGCGCCTTTCTTGATCAGGAAGCCGGTCCAGTCGGGGTCGGAGCGCTCGATCGCGATGATCAGCGCGGTGTCGCCCTCGCCGTTGCGCGAATTGACGATTCCCCGCGGGTTGTCGTTGAGCAGCTCGGTCGCCTTGTCGCCGTCGCGCTTCTCGACAGCCTGGACAAAATCGTAGCTCTTCGGAGTTAGCTGCTGCGCGGCGGCCGTCGCCGACATTCCGGCGAGAATCGCGGCATATGCAGCAAAGCTCAATTTCTTCACGGACTTACCCCAACGACCCGGCTTGAAAGGGCGCCGATAGCAGAGCAAGTGTGGCCTTGTCATGAACGCTTCCGCCCCCTTCTGGGAAAAGCCCTTGTCGACGCTCAACCAGGGCGAGTGGGAAGCCCTGTGCGACGGCTGCGGGCGGTGCTGCGTGCACAAGATCGAGGATGAGGAGACCGGGCTGCTCTACCCGACGAACGTGGCGTGCAAGCTGCTCGACCGCCGGAACGGCCGATGTCTCGACTACAAGCATCGGATGCAGCGGGTCAGCGATTGCGTCCGGCTCGATCGCAAAAATTTGGCGGCGCTCGACTGGTTGCCGGACACTTGCGCCTATCGCTTGCGCGCGGCCGGAGAGCCGCTGCGCGACTGGCATTATCTGATCTCGGGCAGCCGCGAGACGGTGCACGAGGCCGGCCAGTCGACGCGCGGCTGGACGGTGAGTGAGGAGGACGCGGGCGAGCTCGAGTGGCATGTGGTCGACCGCCCGCTCTGAAGCGCTCGGCATCGGGCTGCCGGTTCCGGTCGAAATCCGCCCAATCCGCAGCGCCCGGCGCTTGAGGCTGCGGTTCGACGAGGCAACCGGGATTCTGAAGCTGACGTGCCCGGCGCGGACCAGCCGGCGTGCCGCTCTCGCCTGGGCGCTCGACCAGCGCGACTGGATCGAGGCGCAATTGGCGCGCGCTTCGCCGCCCGAGCCGTTCGCGCCCGGCGCGCTGATCCCGGTCGAGGGCGTAAATGTGCGGATCGACTGGTCGCCGTCTCACCCAAGGACTCCAATACTTGTTGACGGTGAACTGCGCTGCGGCGGACCGGAGGACGGACTGCCGCGCCGCCTCGAGCGATTCCTGAAACGCCTGGCACTCGATCGCATGGCGGATGACGTCGCCGACTTCGCCGCCAAGGCCGGCGTCTCGGTCCGCTCCGTCGCCGTCGGCGATGCGTCGTCGCGCTGGGGCAGCTGCTCCTCGGAAGGGCGCCTCCGCCTGAGCTGGCGGTTGGTTCTCGCCCCGCCCGAAGTGCGACGATACGTCGTCGCCCACGAGGTCGCGCATTTGAAGCACATGAACCACGGGCCCCAGTTCAAGGCGTTCGAGGCGTGGCTGTTCGGCCCTGGAGTCGCCGAGGCGAAGGCCCAGCTACGGCGTCTCGGGCCGCGGCTGCGAAGGATCGGGCGGGGGCGGTGAGCGCGGGTCGGTCGGCTGCGGCTGGGGCTGCGGCTGGCGCGGTGGCGGTGTGATCACGCGAGGCTGCGGTTGCGGCGGGAACGCCTGGTCGAGCTCCTGCTGGGTCGGCTCGCCCGTGCCGTCCGGCCGGACCATCGGCTGCTGCTGAGGCATCCCCGGCTCGGGCGGGGGCATGCCTATCGGCATCCCGTTCTCGTCGACCATCATCGGCTGCGCCGCATTCTCGTCGAGCGTCGTGTCTCCGTACATCTCTTCCTCGGGCGTCAGTTGCCAGTCGGGGATCGGCACCTGGGTCTCGAATTGCTCGACCGGCCGGTTGGCGACGGCGACGACCATGAAATCGTGGAAGGCGCGGGCCGGCGCCGTTCCGCCCTGGAGGCCTGGGACTGTCCGGGCATCGTCGCGGCCCATCCACACGCCCGTCGTCAGCCCGCTCGAAAAGCCGATGAACCAGCCGTCCTTGTTCGAGCTGGTGGTGCCGGTCTTGCCCGCGACCGGGCGACCGATCTGCGCGGCGCGGCCCGTTCCGGTCAGTACGGCAGACTGAAGCAAATCGGTCATCTCGGCCGCGACCCACGGGGCGACCAGCACCCGCTCCTCGCTCGAATCGTGCTGGTAGAGCTGGCGCCCGTCGGCCGTGACGACCTTGCGGATCGCATAAGGAGTCACGGCCACGCCCTTGTTGTTCACCGAAGCGAAGGCGCGGGTCATGTCGATCAGGCGGACGTCGCTGGTCCCGAGGACCATCGAGGGAAAGGTCGAGATCGGTGTCGAGATTCCGAAGCGCCGCGCCATGTCGGCGATGGTCGAGAAGCCGAGCTGGGCGCCGATCTTGGCGCTGATCGTGTTGATCGACCGCGAAAAAGCCTCGCGCAGCGACACCGGGCCGAGGTTGGTGCGTGTCGAGTTTCGTGGACTCCAGCCGTCGATGGTCACCGGCTCGTCGACGATGGTGTCGGTCGGCTTCATCCCCGATTCGAGGGCGGCGAGATAGACGAACAGCTTGAACGCCGATCCGGGCTGGCGTTCGGCCTGGGTCGCGCGGTTGTAAATCGAATCAACATAATCCTTGCCGCCGACCATCGCCCGGACGGCTCCGTCGCGGTCTATCGCCACCAGGGCGCCCTGCGTTCCGGCAGGGGTGTTGGCCGCAACGGCTTTATCGGCGGTGACCTGCATCCGCGGGTCGAGCGTAGTCCAGACGTCGATCGGGTCGGACGTCTCGTCGATCAATGTATCGAGCTGCGGCAGTGCCCAATCGGTGAAGTAGCGGACGCTGTTGTTGTTGGTCGTTTGCTGGATCCGCACCGTGGCGGGATCGACCGCCGCGGCGTCGGCCTGGCTGATGAAGCCGTTCTTGGCCATCGTCTGCAAGACGACTGCGGACCGTGTCCGCGCGGCCTCGATGTCGGCGGTCGGCGAATAGTTGGACGGGGCTTTCACCAGGCCTGCGATGATCGCCGCTTCGCCGAGGCTCAAATGGTCGGCGCTGTGGCCGAAGAATTTTCGCGACGCGGCGTCGATGCCGTAGGCGCCGCCACCGAAATAGACGCGGTTGAGATAGAGCTCGAGGATCTGGTTCTTCGAGAACTTCCTTTCGAGCGCGAGCGCCAGGATCGCCTCCTTGAGCTTGCGCACGAAGCTGCGGTTGTTGGTCAGGAAGATGTTGCGGGCGAGCTGCTGCGTGATCGTCGACGTCGCGCTGATCCGCCGGTTCTTCACCACCGCGGAGGCAAGCGCGCGGCCGATGCCGATCGGGTCGACGCCGATGTGGCTGCGGAAGCGCCGGTCCTCGGTCGAGATCATCGCGGCGCGCATTTCGGGCGGGATCTGGTCGTAGGGCAGCCATTTGCCGAAGCTCGGCCCGAGCGACACGAGGACCTGGCCGTTGGCGGCGCGCACGCGGATCATCTGGCCGAGATCGGAGCGCTTGGTCAGCGTGCCGTAGCTGGGCAGATAGGCGGTGGCGACGGCGACGGCGACGATCAGCGCCAGCAGCGCCAGCAGCGCGGCGTAGGCCGCGCCCTTGATGATCGACCTGAACGTGGAGCGTCCCGATGCGCGGGGGTCTGGGCGGGGGCGGGCCATTCGGCGTCAGGGGATAGAAAGCTGAAGGCGGCGGGACAATAGGCGAAGCATTGCGACGCGCCCAGCATCGCGGGATCAGGGTTAGCCGCGGATTAACCCCGTTTTAGCCGTTCGCCTGTAGGGCCCGGCGCATGTTCCGCGCAGCCCTTGCCGCAGCCATCGCCTGGTTCGCAGTCTCGCCCGCGTACGGCCAATGCCGGCTGTGCAGCACGCCGGTAACGACGCGCACCGACGAGCAAGCGAGCGACGCGGTGACGGTCGAGATCGAAACCGGCATTAGCTTCGACCGGCTGGTGGTGCTCGGAGCGGGCCAGGGAAGTGCCGAGCTCCGGCCAGACGGATCGCGCTTCGCGCAGGGCACGGTCAGCGATATCGGGCCGCGGGCGATGGCCGGCACCGCGATCCTCCATGGCGAGCCCGGCCGCTTCGTCCGCGTCGAGCTGCCGCCGCGCATCGAGCTCTATTCGCTCGGTGGCGGCGAGATTGCGTTCGACGAAGTGACCAGCGACCTGCCGGCGATGCCCCGGCTCGATTCTTCGGGCACGTTGAGCTTCCGCTTCGGCGGCCGAATCCGGATCACCGGCGATGCCGATGGCGACTATCGCGGCGACCTCGCGATCCGCGCCGAATATCAATGACGCGCAAGGCCAATTCCTAAGGCAGCATTAACCATAAGGTTGAGCAAAGCCGTAAGCGATTAAGGTTAATGCGGCGCCAATCATAAGGCTAGCTCGGAGCCTGCCGATGAAACGCTTTACGCCAGTCCGGTGGACGGCGCTCGCTGTGCTTGCAGGCACCGCCCTCGCGAGCACGCCGGCGCTCGCCGTCGGGCCCAACCAGAACGCCAATGCCAGCGCCAAGATCGTCAAGCCGCTGACGCTGACCTGGGTCCAGGACCTCGACCTGGGGACGATCGTGCTCGGCACCGGGACCTGGGCCGCGACCAATGTCGGGATCACCAGCGCCGGCGTATTCACCTGCGGCAACACCAACGTCACCTGCTCGGGCGCGACCAAGGCGGCGCAGTACAAGGTCACCGGAACCAACAACCAGCGCGTCTTCATCACCGCGCCCAACGTCACTTTGACCAACCAGGCCGACAGCACCAAGACGCTGCTGCTGACGGTCGACAATCCCGGGTTCGTCGACCTCGGCAATTCGGGCAACTCGGGCCTGAACTTCGGGCTCGGCGGCTCGATCGCGGTCAGCTCGGCGACCGTCGACGGCACCTACACCGGCCAGTTCAACGTCACCGTCAATTACTGACGCCTAGTGGGGCGGGCCCGGTCAACCGGGCCCGAAGGGGAGGGCCGCCGGCTTCGGCGGCCCTTTTCGCATGCGCTGCCCAAAGTCATGGTTGACCGAAAATCAACCATTCCGGATGTACCTCGCCGGGGTCGAGCGGCTTGCCTCGAGCGGCAACAGGGAATTCCGTGGCTCCGTACCGCCTAGCCTTGAGCGTCGGACTGGCTTGCGCCCTGGTTGGTGCGGCGCCCGCTCATGCCGCGCCGGGGACCGCGCAGGTCTCGGCCAATGTGGTGAAGCCGCTGGTCCTCACCTGGCTCCAGGACCTCGACCTCGGGACCATCGTCCTCGGCCCCGGCAGCTGGTCGGGCGCGACCGTCGCAATCTCTCAGGCCGGCGCGTTCACCTGCACCAATGCCAACGTCACCTGCTCGGGCGCGACCAAGGCCGCGCAATACAATGTCAGCGGAAGCAACCGGCAGGTCGTGCATATCACCGCTCCCAGCGTCACCCTCGTCAACCAGGATGATCCGTCGCAGAAGCTGACCCTGCTCCTCGACGCGCCGTCGAGCGTCACGCTGACCAACTCCGGGCCGCCCGGCAGCAACTTTTCGATCGGGGGATCGATCACGCTCAGTTCGACCACCGCGGGCGGGACCTATGTCGGCACGATGAACGTCACCGTCGACTATTAGCCGAGCGAACGCCCAGCCGCGTCGAATCAACGGTCATGGTTGACCGAATATCAACCATTCCGGATCAAAGAGGTGGCGACCGCTCCTTCGGAGCAAAGTGGGGATCGCCGAGAGATGAAATTCTGGACCAGGCCGGCCCTCGCGGCCGCGCTCGCCGTGCCGCTGCTGACGGCTGCCATGCCCGCCCAAGCCGGGGTCGGCGACCTGCTCGTCGCGCCGACGCGCCTCGTGCTCGACGGCCGCAGGGGCGCCGAGATCATCCTCAACAATATCGGCGAGGAGCCCGCGACCTACCGCATCTCGATCGAATTCCGGCGGATGGACGAGAACGGCAGTCTCGACGAGGTCGCGCAGCCGAGCGCGGCCGACCAGACCGCTGCCGACATGATCATTTACGCGCCCCGGCGCGTCACGCTCGCGCCGCACGAGCCGCAGGCGATCCGCATTGCCGCGCGGCCGCCACAGGGCCTGCCCGACGGCGAATATCGGGTCCACCTGTTGTTCCGCGCGATCCCGCCGGCGACGCCGGTGGTCCAGGCCGCGGCGGCGGCGAAGGAGCCGGAAAAGGGCCTGAAGTTCCAGCTGATCCCGGTCTACGGCGTCACCATCCCCGTCATCGTCCGCCTCGGCAATCTCCAGGCGACCGCCGGCATCGCCAACGTCCACCTCGATAAGAAGGACGGAAATCCCGTTGTTTCTCTGGATGTTAGCCGGAGCGGGCAACGCTCGACCTTCGGCGAGGTGCGGGTCCTCAAGCCCGGCGTCAAGGAGCCGATCGCGCTGCAGAAGGCGGTCGCGGTCTATACCGAGCTCAACACCCGCCACTTGTCGCTGCCGATCAGCGACTCGTTCAAGGGCGAGGTCGCGGGCCCGGTGACGGTCCAATATCTTGAGACCGGCGACGACGGCTCGCACGTCCTTGCCGAAACCCAGGCCGTGCTGCGCTAGGGCAGGCGAGGCCTCGAGGAACCCTCCAATGCTCGGCCGCGGCCCCTGGCTGCGCAAGGCGGCGGCGCTGCTCGCTCTGTGCGGGGGCGCCGTCGGTGCGTCCGCGCCCCCGCCCGGGGCCGCCGCGGCGTGGACCGCCGACCCCGAAGACCAGTTCCTTCTTGACGTCAACATCCGCCAGCTGCGGCTCGGGGACGGGGTGCGCGCCTACAATACACCCGAAGGCACATGTGTCGTCTTAGGCGACTTCCTGACCGCGCTCGATGTCCCGATGCGCATCGATCTGACCGCGAAGAAGGCGAGCGGCTGGGCGTTCAAGGAAAGCAATCGCATCGCGATCGACTATGGCGCGATGAGCGTCGCCTACGGCGCCAAGGCCGAGCCGATCGCGCCGGGCACGATCCGCGAGACCGGGGACGGCTGGTGCGTCCAGGCGAGCGCGCTGTCGCGCTGGTTCGGCATCGGCGTGAAGCCGGTGACCGCCGGCTCGGTGCTCGTGCTGCAGTCGGAAGCCAAGCTCCCCGTGGAGCTGGCCGTCGAACGGCAGCGGCGCGCGGCGCAGATCCATCCGGCGAGCTTCGATCTGAAGGGCCTGCCCCAGGTCCGCATCCCGTACCGGATGTGGCGCGCCCCCGCGCTCGACTTCGTCGTCAGCGCGGGCGTCACCTATCGAGCACATGACGGCGTCAAGGTCGACCGGCAAAGCTCGATCTATGCCGCGGGCGAGATCGCGCATCTCTCTTACGACGCGCAGATGAACACCAGCCCCAAGGGAATCCCGCGGACGGTGCGCCTGCGCGCCTTCCGCTCCGACCCCGATGGCGGCCTGCTCGGCCCGCTTAAGGCGACCCATTTCGGCTTCGGCGACGTCGAGGGCTTCGACAGCGGCCTGACCGGCTCGGTCGCAAGCGGCCGCGGCGCGGTGGTCACCAACCGCCC
>DATEIK010000068.1:0-6869 GCA_035279065.1 Sphingomicrobium sp.
GTGCTCGACAATGGCGTTCGAGTCATGGTCCCCCCGCACATCACCAGCGGCACGCGGATCGTGGTTGACGTCTACAATCGCGAATATGTGAGGCGGGCCGACTAGCTTGGCCGACGTCTCCACCCGGCTTGCGAACAGCGGGGACCTCGATGCGGTCGCGGCCCTGTTCGATGGCTATCGCCAGTTCTACGGCAAGCCCTCTGACCTCGACGGCGCCAGGTCATTCCTTGGCGCGCGAATGGACGCGGGGGATTCAGCGATCCTCGTCGCCGAGCAGGACGGCGACTTGGTCGGATTCACGCAGCTCTATCCCAGTTTCACCTCGGTCGGCATGGCGCCGATCGTGATCCTCAACGACCTGTTCGTGGTGTCGGAGCATCGCGGCTCGGGCGCGGCTCAGGCGCTGCTGGCCGCGGCGACGGACCATGCCCGCAAGATTGGGGCGGTTCGCCTGGCGCTGAGCACGCAGAAGGACAATGTGACGGCGCGGCGGCTGTACGAGAAGGCCGGCTGGGCGCTCGACGAGGAATATTGCACCTACAATCTGCGGCTGGCGAGCTGATGGTTGCGCATTCCGGCCTGATCACCGTCATGACCCGCGCGGCGCGCAAGGCGGCGCCGCGGCTGAGGCGCGATTTTGGCGAGGTCGAGCAGCTCCAGGTCAGCCGCAAGGGGCCCGCCGACTTCGTGTCGATGGCCGACAAGCGGGCCGAGCAGACCATCGTCGAGGAGCTTCGAAATGCCCGGCCCGACTGGGGCATGCTGCTCGAGGAAGGCGGCGCGATCGAAGGCAACCCCGACAAGCCGCGCTGGATCGTCGATCCCCTCGATGGGACCACCAACTTCCTCCACGGCGTGCCGCATTTCTCCATTTCGATCGCAGTTGAGGAGCGCAAGGCGGGCGGCGGGAGCGAAATCAGCCACGCGCTCGTCTACCAGCCGCTCACCGATGAGAGCTTCTGGGCGGAGAAGGGGCGGGGTGCCTGGCTGCACGATGCGCGTCTCAGGGTCTCGGCGCGCCGCGACCTGAACGAAAGCCTGATCGGCACCGGCATTCCGCATTGCGGCCGCGGCGACTCGGCGCGCTGGGCGAAAATCTATGCCGCGGTGGGACCACAGGTGTCGGGCGTGCGGCGGTTCGGCTCCGCCGCGCTCGATCTAGCCTGGGTGGCCGCTGGTCGAATGGACGGCTTCTGGGAAGACGATCTGGACGTATGGGACACGGCAGCCGGCGTCCTACTGGTCAAGGAAGCGGGGGGCTTCGTGACGGATTATCGGGGGAGCGACCGGTCGTTCGAGCGGCGCGAATATGTCGCGGGATCGTCCGCGATCCATTCCAAGCTGCAAAAGCTGGTCGCGGGGGCGCTTCGGTGATCAGCCTGCTGGCGTTGGCAGCGGCCGCTGCTGCCCAGCCGCCGAAGACCGTCCTGACGATCGATCCGAAGCACCGCGTGGTCGAGGGCGTTGCAAGCGACGGCAAGACCATCTGGGTGTCGAGCATCCTCGACCGGCAAGTGCTCGCCTGCCAGGCGACGTGCCGCACGCTGGCGACGCTGCCCGAGCCGCTGCATCCGTTCGCCATCGCCTGGGATGCCTTGCGCGATCGGCTGTGGGTCGCGGCTGACTGCCCGCCCGGCGTGCCGGCGATCAAGGCGTGCGATCGCGGCGCTCTCCTCGCGCTCGACCGCCAAGGCCGCATCCAGACGCGGATTGGACCTTACGTCGGTGAATTCCATCCCGGTGATGTCTCCGCCTCGCGCGGCCAGGTGTTCGTCAGCGACAGCCAGAACGGGATGGTTTTCCGCCTGACGAAGAACGAACGTGGGATCATGGCCGTGGTCCTGCCCGACACCGGCAAGAGCGCCCAAGGCACCGCGCTCAGCGCCAACGGGTCGCAGCTGGTCGTCGCCGACTACAGCCAGGGCATCGGCGTCACCGGCATCGACACCTTCAAGCGCACGCTGCTGCCGCGGCAGGACGGCAAGCCGCTGCGTGGGATCGACGGCCTCGTCCGATGCGGATCGACCTATTACGGCATTTACAACGGCGCGGCGCCCGGCCGGCTGATCGCCTTCACGCTCGGCGACGGCAAGATCGCCATTGACGAGCCTTTGCCAGGCCTCAGCCTGCCCGATCCGACGCAGATCGCCTTCGACGGCGACCGGCTGCTGATCGTCGCGGATTCGGGCTGGGCCACGCTCGACAAGGCGGATTTCAAGCGGACCTCCGGCACGCCGATCCTCGCGGTGCCGCTGTCGAGCAATTGCCAGCCGAACTAGCCTGCCACCGGGTTGCGGGAGAGGGGCCTAGGTCCTAAAGCCCGCGCCAAGTTTCGAGCCCCCGGAGTTTCCTCTTGGCCAGCGTCGCCTTCGGCTACCTGCCGATCCTCTTGTTCCTGATCATCGCCCTCGGCCTGTCCGCCGGGTTCGTCGTGCTGCCGATGATCGTTTCGCGCTTCACCGGCGCGCATCAGCCCGACCCTGCAAAGCTCAGTGAATATGAGTGCGGCTTCCCCGCGTTCGAGGATGCGCGAGCCGAGTTCGACGTCCGCTTCTACCTGGTCGCGATCTTGTTCATCGTGTTCGACCTGGAAGCCGCATTCCTGTTCCCCTGGGCGGTCAGCCTCGACTTCACCCGGTGGAGCGGCTGGATCGCGATGATGCTGTTCCTCGTCGAGCTTGGCCTCGGCCTCGCCTATGCGTGGAAGAAAGGGGCGCTCGAATGGGAGTGATGCTGCGCCCCAACGAAGACCGCATGCCGAGTGAGGAGGAGCTGGCGCGGCTTGCCGGCCTGGTTCCCGGCGATGTGGACCGGAAGCACCTCGAAGAGGTCCAGCGCTCGCTCAACGAGAAGGGCTTCATGGTCACGACGACCGAGGAGCTGTTCACCTGGGCGCGAACAGGATCCCTGTGGTGGATGACCTTCGGCCTCGCCTGCTGCGCGGTCGAGATGATCCACGTGAACATGCCGCGCTACGACCTCGAACGGTTCGGCGCAGCGCCGCGCGCTTCGCCGCGCCAGTCGGACGTGATGATCGTCGCCGGGACGCTGTGCAACAAGATGGCTCCGGCGCTCCGGCGGGTCTACGACCAGATGAGCGAGCCGCGCTATGTCATCTCGATGGGCAGCTGCGCCAACGGCGGCGGCTATTATCACTACAGTTATTCGGTTGTCCGGGGCTGCGACCGCATCGTGCCGGTGGACATCTACGTCCCCGGCTGCCCGCCGACCGCCGAGGCGCTACTCTACGGAATCCTGCAGCTGCAGCGGAAAATCCGCCGCGAAGGGACGATCGAGCGCTGATGGCTTCCGCCGCGCCTCGTTACGCCGACGCGCCCGCGTCGCTCGGCAAGCTTGCCAACGCCAAGCCGCGCGCCGGCCTCGAGACTGCGTTCGACGTGGGGCGCGAAGACTTGCTGGGCGTGATGAAAGCGCTTCGCGACGACCACGAATATCAGCAGCTGATGGAGATCGCGGGGGTCGATTATCCCGACCGGCCTGAGCGGTTCGAGGTCGTCTATTGCCTGCTCTCGCTGACCCGCAACCACCGGGTTCGCGTGCACGTGACGACCGACGAGGCGACGCCGGTACCAAGCGTCACGGGCCTTTGGCCCGTCGCCGGCTGGCTCGAGCGCGAAGTCTACGACATGTACGGCGTGGGCTTCTCGGGCAACGCCGACCTCCGCCGCATCCTCACCGATTACGGGTTCGAGGGTTTCCCACAGCGCAAGGACTTCCCGCTGACCGGGCACATCGAGCTGCGCTATTCCGAGGCCGAGAAGCGCGTGGTCTATGAGCCCGTGTCCCTGCCGCAGGACTTCCGCACCTTCGATTTCCTGATGCCGTGGGAAGGGCCCGAATACCTACTTCCCGGCGACGAGAAGGCCCACGGCGAAGCGCCCGGCGCGCCGTCGCCCGCGCCTGCTCCCGGCGCGACGACGCCGCAGAACGTCAAGACCCCGGCCGAGACGCCGAAGACGACCGAGACTCCAGCTCAGACCGGCGCCGGTGCTCCCGCCGACAAGGAGGCGACGAAGCAAGCTCGCAAGCCGCGGGCAACCAAGGCCAAGAGCCAAGTCAGCAAGAAGCCGCGGGGCAAGGCATGACCGACGTGCGCACCAAGTCGCGCCGCGTGGAAATCGCGGTCGGCGCCGGCGGCATTGGCGACGCGCTCGGCCACCCGCGCGACCCCGGCGACGAAAAGATCAGCAACTACACGATCAACTTTGGCCCCCAGCACCCCGCTGCGCACGGCGTGCTCCGCCTGATCATGGAGCTCGACGGCGAGATCGTCGAACGGGTCGACCCGCACGTCGGGCTGCTCCACCGGGGCACCGAGAAGCTCATCGAATACAAGACCTACGCCCAGGCGCTGCCTTACTTCGACCGCCTCGATTACTGCTCGCCGATGTGCATGGAGCACAGCTTCGTGCTCGCGATCGAGAAATTGATGGGGCTCGAGATCCCGCTTCGCGCCCAATACATCCGCGTCCTGATGGCTGAGCTGACCCGCATCTCCAACCACATGCTCAATCTCGGCAGCCACATCATGGACGTCGGCGCCATGACGCCGAACCTGTGGCTGTTCGAAGTGCGCGAGGACACGCTGCAATTCTACGAGCGGGCATCGGGCGCGCGGATGCACGCCAATTACTTCCGCGTCGGCGGCGTTCGCGAGGACCTGCCTGAGAAGATGCTTGCCGATTTGGGCGACTGGCTCGACCATCGGCTGCAGCTGTTCGAGGACGGGATCGCGCTCGTCGCCGACAACCGCATCTTCAAGCAGCGCAACGTCGACATCGGCATCGTCGGCAAGGAGGATGCGATCGCCTGGGGTTTCTCAGGGCCGATGATCCGCGCGTCGGGCATCCCCTGGGACATCCGCCGCTCGCAGCCGTACGAAGTCTATGACCGGATGGACTTTGAAATCCCTGTGGGCACGCGGGGCGACTGCTACGACCGCTTCATGGTCCGGGTCGAGGAAGTGCGGCAGTCGGCCAGGATCATGCGCCAGTGCCTGAAGGAAATGCCATCGGGCCCGATCGGCGCCGACAACAAGGTGTTCCCGCCCCGCCGCGCCGAGATGAAGACCTCGATGGAAGCGCTGATCCACCACTTCAAGCTCTATACCGAGGGCTATCACGTGCCCGCGGGCGAGGTGTACCTCGCGACCGAGAGTCCGAAGGGCGAGTTCGGCGTCTATCTGGTCGCGGACGGCACCAACCGGCCCTATCGCTGCAAAATCCGTCCGACCGGCTTCAGCCACCTCCAAGCCATGGACTTCATGATGAAGGGCCACATGCTCGCGGACACTACCGCGGTGCTCTCCGCCATCGACATCGTGTTCGGGGAGGTGGACCGGTGACGAAGCGTATCGCGATCATTGCCGCGCCGCTGGCCGGGCTCGTGCTTGGGGCGCTCATCCTCGTGCCGTTGGTCGATCGCAGCCTTTCGCCCGTGACGTCCGGCGTGATGATCGGCGCGGCGGGCATGATCTGCCTGCTCGGCATCGGCCTGGGAATTTTGAACGTCCGGCGCTCGGAAGCGAAGCGCAAGGCCAAAGAACAGATCTGGTTGAAGCACTGATGGCAGGACAGGCAGGCATCCTCGACAGCCCCGAGCGGCGCGCGCGCTGGGAAGGCTTTACGTGGACCGACGCAAACGGCAAGTCGGCGGCGGAGATCATCGCGCGCTATCCGGCGGGGCGGCAGCGCTCGGCGGTGATCCCGCTGCTCGATCTCGCGCAGCGCCAAGTCGGGGCGGAGACGAACACGCAGGGCTGGCTGCCGATCCCGGTGATGGAGTTCGTCGGCCGCGAGCTCGATTTGCCTTACGTCCAGGTGCTCGAGGTCGCGACCTTCTACACCATGTTCAACCTCGAGCCGGTCGGGCGCTTCCACGTCCAGGTATGCGGGACGACGCCGTGCATGCTGCGCGGCTCGGACGACGTGCTCAGCGCCTGCTACAAGCGCGGACTCCGCAAGAGCTACACGACCGAGGACGGGCTGTTCACGCTGACCGAGGTCGAGTGCCTCGGCGCCTGCGCCAACGCGCCGATGGTCCAGATCAACGACGACAATTACGAGGATCTGACGGAGGAGAGCATGGGCGCGATCCTCGACGCGCTCGCGAACGGACAAGCGCCCAAGCCAGGGCCGCAGATCGACCGCCAGACGAGCTGCCCGGTGACCGGCCCGACGACTCTGAAGAAAATGGCCGAACGCAATTACGACTATCGCCCGCAATGGACGCCGACCGCCGGGCCGGTCGGGGAGGGGGCGCAGTGAACACCCGTTTTTTTGTCATCGCGAGGAGCGTCGCGACGCGGCGATCCAATTTTGTTTCGCGCAAAGGCACGAAGGCACGAAGCAAAGCCGGTGAATTCTTTGTGGCTTTGTGGCTTGGTGAGAATCCCTTTTCTTTGGATTGCTTCGCTCCGCTCGAAATGACGGTTAGGGGGCAACCGTCATGCTAGCCGTCATCATCGGCGTGATCATCGCCATCCTCGTGATCGGCCTGCTGCTCAAGCTCCTCAAGGTCGCGATCGTCCTGGCGCTTGGCGTCGGCATTGTCATGCTGGCGCAGAAGCATTTCGGCCAGAAGCGGATCAAGTAGATGGGCTACACCGGGCCGCTCGCGGACAAGGACCGCATCTTCACAAATCTCTACGGCTTCCAGTCGTGGGACCTGAAGGCTGCGCAGAAGCGCGGCGACTGGGATGACACCAAAGGCCTGATGGCACGCGGCCAGGACGCGATCATCGAGGAGATCAAAGCCTCGGGCCTGCGCGGGCGTGGCGGGTCGGGTTTCCCGACCGGCATGAAGTGGAGCTTCATGCCCAAGGAAAGCCGCGACGGGCGGCCGAGCTT
>DATEIK010000069.1:0-15608 GCA_035279065.1 Sphingomicrobium sp.
CTGTTGCTGCTGGCCGCTTCCGCGCATCGAATCATAGACCACGCTGTTCTCGATCACGCGCTGCACATAGGCCTTGGTCTCGACGAATGGGATCGCCTCGATCCACTTCAGCATGTCGACCTGGTTGCGCGGATCCCCGTAGCGCCGCACCCATTTCCCGACATTGCCCGAGCCGGCATTGTAGCTCGCGACGGCGAGCGGAACGCTGCCGTCCCAGATGTTGAGCATGCGCTGGAAGTAAGCCGAGCCGAGCATGACGTTGTAATTGGGGTCGCTGATCAGGCGGTAGCCATCATAGCCGACGCCCATTTTCTTCGCTTGCTCGCGCGCGGTGCCGGTCATCAGCTGCATCATCCCGCGCGCCCCCGCGTGGCTGATGGCGTAGGGGTCGAACGAGCTTTCCTGGCGGCTGATCCCGTTGGTCAGCGACCAGTTGCTCGAGGCCGAGGACAAGGTTGGGTAGGCCTGGCGGACGTAGAACATGGACCCTTTGACCCGCGCCATGCGGGCGACCCAGACGGGCAGGTCCTGGCGCCCGATCTGCTGGCCCAGTTCGACGGCAAGCCCGCGTTCGGCATCGGTATCCAGCGATTCGGCCAGCGCTCTGACGAAGAGAGCCTGCTCGGTCGACTGACGCTGCTGGCCGAGCAGCCGCACGGCCTGCACCAGGCGGTTGCCATTGAACGCTGCGCGCTGCGCCGCGGTAGTCGTATATTGCGGCAGCGCCTGGGGCGGCGGCGTCACCGACCGGCCGAGGCGCTCGAGCGCGAGCTGGCCGTAGAACAGCTCGGGGTAGGCTGCGGCGCGCTGGAAATAGGCATTCGCCGTCTGGAACTGCCCGGAAGCGAGCGCGGCGCGCCCGGCCCAATAATAGCCCTTGGTCTGGACCTGCAGCGAGCGGCCAGCCGTCGCATAATTGTCGAACATCGCCATCGCGCTCGACGGGCGGTTGGTCCGGTCAAGCGCGATCATCCCGCCGAGCCAGACCAGCGACGTATAGTTATCACGCAGGTCCAGCGATTGCCGGCTGATGTCCGTTCCCTTGGGCAGCGCATCGCGCAAATGCTGGGTGATGTTGAACGCCGTGATCCACTGCCGGTCCTGCGCCGCGTCGTTCGCGATCGTCAGCAGCATGTCGTAGAAGCGGGCCGGGTCCGCAGCCGGATAGAGGAAGCTGTGATCGCGGGCGGCGAGGTCCCGGGCGGCCTGGTTGTAATTCTTGGCACGCAGGTAGCGCAGGCGATCCATCATCAGCCCGGGATCGGTGGTCACCTGGCCGATCACCGCCTGGTAGAGCGTATCTGCGTCCGATGCGTTGCGCTGCAGCGCGATGCGCGCGGCGAACGCGGCGCGGCGCCCAGGGCTGGTCAGCGAATAGAAGCGCGCCGCATCGTCCGGGTCCTTGGCGAACAGCAGGCTGTCGACCCGCCGGTCGTGGTCGGCGCTGGTGAACGAGCCGCCGAAGCGGTTCCACAGGCTCTGCTCGTCGGTCGAGTTCAGGTCGTCCGACGCCCAAGCGTTGCGCGCCGCGTCGAGCGCCTCCGCCGGATGGCCCGTCGCGGCATAGGCATCGGCCAGCCGCGCCCAGCCGTTGCCGCTCGCGGGCCTGTCGACGGTGAAGAAGGCGATGACAGTTCCGGCATTCTCGCCCGGGCGCATCGCTTTCTCCGCCCAGCGGCGCATCTTCGTTTCGTCGGGCCAATTGGGGTTGGTGATCAGGAAGCGGGCGTAATCGACGAAGTTGTACCCGCTGCTTTGCCGCAGGCGGCGCCAGTCATTGAGCGAATAAGCGACATTGGTGGTCGGTACCGCGTAAGCCGCCTGAGGCTGCGCGTAGGGCACGGGCGATTGCGCCGAGCTCGACGGGGAGATGGCCAGCAGGGCCGGTAGGAATACGCTCGCACGCCACATGCTGGACATTTTGCCGTCCCGCTCCTTATCAGCCAGTGAACACGGCCAATCTGTCCACAGAAAACTCCCGATCGAGGAAGCAAGTTCATGTTTTTCGGTTCGATTCCGGCGCTGGTGACGCCTTTCTCGGGCGGCCGTGTCGCCGAAGACACATTCCGCGAGCTGGTGGACTGGCAGATCGCCGAGGGCAGCAACGCGCTGGTGCCGTGCGGAACCACGGGCGAAAGCGCGACGATGAGCGCCGAAGAGCAGCGGCGCGTGATCCAGATCACGGTCGAGGTTGCCGCCGGCCGAATGCCGGTGATCGCCGGCTGCGGGAGCAACAACGTCGACCACGCGATCGAATATCTGCACGCGGCGAAGGAGGTTGGTGCGGACGCGGCGCTGGTCGTCATGGGCTATTACAACCGCCCAAGCCAGGACGGGATGCTCGCGGCGTTCAAGGCGCTGTCGGAGGCCTCGGCGCTGCCGATCATCGTCTACAACATCCCCGGCCGGGCGGTGGTCGACATCTCGGTCGAAACGCTGGCCGAGATCGCCAAGCTGCCGAACATCGTCGGCGTCAAGGATGCGACAGGGAACTTGGGCCGTGTTTCGGCGCAGCGGCTCGCGAGCGGCGAGGATTTCATGCAGCTGAGCGGCAATGACGAAACGGCGCTGGCCTTCAACGCAGCGGGCGGCGTTGGCTGCATTTCGGTGACCGCGAACGTCGCGCCGCGACTGTGCTCGGACTTCCAGAAGGCGATGCGCGAGGGCCGTTGGGGCGAGGCGCTGAAACTCCAGGACCGGCTGTACCCGTTGCACACCGCGCTGTTCACCGACGCATCGCCGGGCCCGGTCAAATATGCACTGTCCCGAGTCCGCCCAGAGTTTCCGACCGAGCTGCGCCTGCCGCTGGTCGAAGCTTCGGAGGCGTCCAAGCTCAAGGTCGACGAAGCCCTGGCCCACGCGGGGCTCGCCTGATCCAACATGGCCAAGCCGCTTCCAGCACCGTTCGACAAGCGAAAGGTCGTGGCCGAGAACCGGCGCGCACGGTTCGACTATTTCGTCGAGGAACGGCTCGAGGCGGGCATCCAGCTGACGGGCACGGAAGTGAAGTCGCTGCGCCAGGGCGAAGGCTCGATCGCCGAGAGTTACGCGGCCGTCGAAGGCGAGGAAGTATGGCTGATCAACAGCCACATTCCCGAGTACAGCCACGGGAACCGCTTGAACCACCAGCCGCGACGCCAGCGCAAACTGTTGCTCAAAGGCCGCGAGATCGCGAAATTGCAGGGGGCGGTGGCGCGCCAAGGGCTAACGCTCGTGCCGCTTTCCCTTTATTTCAATTCCAGCGGGCGGGCGAAGGTCGAATTGGCACTGGCTCGCGGCAAGAAGGTGCACGACAAGCGCGAGACGATGAAGGAGCGGGACTGGAAACGCGAGCAGCAGCGCCTGCTCAGGCACAATGCCTGAGGCGGTTGCGGCGACGCGCATGAAATGGCTGCGGCACCATATCCCGACCCGCGAGAACATCCATCGTTATCGCCTGCTGCGTCCGTTCGCGCCGCATTTGAGCCGGCCGGCCCTGTGGCGGATGACTCCGCGCTCCGTGCCGCGCGGGGTCGCGCTCGGGCTGTTCGTGGGGGTGATCATCCCGGTGATGCACACCGCGATCGCCGCGATCCTCGCGATCCCGCTCAGAGCCAACGTCGCCATCACCGCCGTCTTCACGCTGGCGGTCAATCCGCTGACCATCCCGCCGCTTTATTATGCAGCATACCGCATCGGATCGTGGGAGCTGCACCATGACGCGACCCTGGTGAACCCGGCGGCCGCCGAGCGCTTTTCTGGCGAGCTCAGCCGCATGCTGTTCTGGATTCACCAGGCTTCGGGCCCGATCGCGGTTGGAGTGCTGACCATAGCCGTCGGGGCAGCAGCAATCGGCTACCTGACGTCTGCGATCGCGTGGCGCAGCTGGCTCGGCAGCCGCTCGCGCCAGCGCCGCCAGGCACGCCGGGAGGCGCGCCCCCTGTGACCTGACGTTCGCAGCCGAGGGAGGGACGGTCGTCGATTGCCGGTGGCGGCCGAAACGGTCAGACGGAATCGCCTGTTCTTGGATTTGTCGAATGCTGAGGGGATTGGAATGAACCGCGTTCTTGCCGTTGTTTTGACGACTACCGTGCTCTCCGGCTGCGCGACCACGCCGCCGCCCGCTCCGCCGCCGCCTGCGGTTGCCGAGGCGGTCCCGCCCACGCCTCCAGCACCGCCCGCGCCCAAGCCGCAATATGGCACCTTCGGCTTCGACACCGCGGGCATGGACACGGCCGTCGCGCCGGGCGACGATTTCTACGAATATGCCAACGGGACGTGGGCGAAAAACACGCCGATCCCGGCCGACAAGTCCAACTACGGCGCCTTCAACGTCCTCGACGATCTGTCGCGCGAGCGGACGCGCGGGATCATCGAGGATCAGGCCAAGGATCCGAACAGCAGGATCGGCGCGGCCTACGCCAGCTTCATGGACGAGGCGGCTGTGGAGGCGAAAGGCATCGCCCCCTTCGATCCCTGGCTCAACGAAATTCGCGGACTCAAGGCGAAGTCCGGGCTCGCGCAGCTCTACGCCGATGCCGACCGCCTGGGCATCAATATCCCGTTCACGATGTTTGTCGGCCAGGACCGCAAGGCCTCCGACCAATATGCGCTCAACGTCCTTCAGGGCGGTCTCGGCATGCCCGACCGCGACTATTACCTCTCGAGTGATCCCAAGCAGGTCGAGACGAAGAACAAATATCTCGAGCACCTGACCAACGTGCTGAACCTCGCCGGAGAAGCCAATGCGGCGGCGAGAGCCAAGGCGATCCTCGGCTTCGAAACGAAGATTGCCGAGGTCCACTGGACGAAAGTCCAGAGCCGGCAGGCGGACAAGACCTACAACAAGATGACGCTGGCCGAGCTGCGGAAGTCCGCGCCGGGCTTCGATTTCCCGGCGTTCCTGAAAGGCGACGGCGTCAACGTCGATTACGTGATCGTCTTCCAGCCGAGCGCTTTCAAGGGGATCAATGCGCTGCTCGGGCGGACTCCACTGTCGGTCCTTCGCGACCAGTTGCTTGTCCGCTCGATCGATGCCTACGCCGACTACCTTCCCAAGCAGTTCGACCAGGAAGCGTTCGCCTTCAATGGCACGGTCCTGAACGGCACGCCCCAGCAGGAGGAGCGGTGGAAGCGCGGCGTCAATTTCACCATCGCCACGATGGGCGATGACGTCAGCAAGCTCTATGTCGCCAAATATTTCCCGCCGGAAACAAAGGCGGCTGCGGATCAGCTGGTCCACAACGTCATTGGCGCGATGGACCGTCGCATCGACAAGCTCGAATGGATGAGCGCGGACACCAAGGCGAAGGCGCACGCCAAGCTCGCCGCGTTCACGCCCAAGATCGGCTATCCCTCGCAATGGCGCGACATGAGCGGCTTGGTCGTCGACCATAGTGACCTGCGCGGCAATGCGATGCGGTCGGCGCGGTTCGAACATGATTACCAGATCGGCAAGCTCGGCGGGCCGATCCGCCGCTGGGAATGGGGCATGACCCCCATGACCATCAATGCCTACTCCAACCCGACGATGGTCGAGATCGTCTTCCCCGCCGCGATCCTTCAGCCGCCATTCTTCGACCCGAACGCCGACCCCGCGGTCAATTACGGCGGGATCGGCGCCGTCATCGGTCACGAGATGAGTCACCAGTTCGACGACCAGGGCGCGAAGTACGACCTTCATGGCAATCTCGTCGACTGGTGGACCCCGGCGGATGCCCAGAACTTCCAGTCCCGGCTCGACAAGCTGGAGCAGCAGTACAATGCCTACGAGCCGCTTCCGGGCATGCACGTGATCGGCAAGCTGACCATGGGCGAGAATGTTGCCGACCTCGCCGGGCTGACCGTTGCCCACGACGCCTACATTGCCTCGTTGAACGGTGCGACGCCGCCGGTGATCGATGGCCTGAGCGCGGACCAGCGTTTCTATCTCGGCTGGGCGCAGGTCTGGCGGCGCAACTACCGCGAACCCAACCTCCGCCAGCGCTTGCTGACAGACCCGCATTCGCCCAGCCCGCAGCGCACCGACATCGTGCGCAACATGGATCCATGGTATCCAGCCTTCCAGGTCCAGCCGGGCCAGAAGCTCTATCTTGCGCCTGCGGATCGCGTGCGCATCTGGTAAGGTGACGCCCGCATAGATGCTGTACCAGGCGCTCCCACCGATCGAATCGGACCGGCTCGACCGATGGGAGCGCTGGCTCGCGCCGGCCCTTGCAGCAGCCGCAGGGATTACGGTCGCGATTCTCCTGCTTTTGGTAGGAAAGCCCTCGTTGGCTGCCGCGGCAGCGGGCGCCGGATTGGCTGCTGGAGCTTTGCTTCATTTCCGAGGTCTGCCGCGGACGGCGCCAGTCGAACCACTCGTCATCGGCCCCGATTATTCGCTGGTCGGTTCGGCGCTCGGCCTCAGCCGTGACCCGGCGGCACTAACGACGGCCGAAGGGTCGCTGCTGATCGTCAATACAGCCTACCGCGACCGCTTCGACGGCGCCCGTGCGCCCCTCACACTCGGGCGCGACGAGGAAGCGGCGACGGGGCTCGAGATGGCCCGGTCGATGGCCTCGCGCGACGGCGCGGGGTGCGTCGCGGGGATCGCCACCGAGAGCGGAACGACGCCGGTCGAGGTCGAGCGCGTCGGCACCTCGGGCGACATGCTGCTGTGGCGGTTTCCCGGACCGTCCTCGCCGGACCCTCTGATCACTGTCGTGCGCCGGGTCGATGGTGTCACCGGTGCGCGGCTGACCGCAGCCGGCGTTCTCGCGGCAGTGGTCGATTCCGCCGGTGTCTTGCTTGCCGCCAACGCATGTTTCGCCGAGCGCGCGCTGCGCCCGGATCAAAAGGTCGGCAGCGTCGATTTCCGCGATCTGGTCGAGGTCCAGGATGACGGACACATGCGGCTGCTTGCCGAGGGGGACGTTGGCGAGGCCCTTGGCGCCGTCCATATCTCCGCCGATCCGGCCGAGGAGAATGGCGCGGGCACGTTCCTGCTGTTCGACCGCGGCGAAGCCTCATCGCTCGCGCAATCGTCGAATCTGCAGACGCTGCTCGACGTGCTTCCGATCGGGCTGGCGCTGGTCGACCGCGACGGCCGTTTCCTGACGATGAACCAGGCCTTCCGCCAGGCCGCCGGGATCAAGGGATCAGTGCTGCCGGTCTATCCCGGCGACCTCGTCGTCAAGGAGGACAAGGCACCGGTCGCGGATGCGGTGCGGCGCAACGCGCGAGGGCCGGCCATGTCGGGCGACCTCGCGGTGCGCTTGTCGGGCCAATCCTCGGAGCCCGTCGCGCTCACGATCGCTGGCTTGCGCGGACTGGGCGACGCAGCAGTCCTGCTGCTCCTCAAGGACAATAGCGAGGAAGCCAAGCTCAAGCGGCAGGTCGCGCAGGCAACCAAGATGCAGGTGGTCGGCCAGCTCGCCGGCGGCGTGGCGCACGACTTCAATAACATCCTGACTGCGATCATCGGCCACTGCGACCTGATGCTGATGCGGCACACGCCAGGGGACAGCGATTATGACGACATCCAGCAAATCAAGTCGAATTCGAACCGCGCTGCGGGACTGACCAGGCAGCTTCTCGCCTTCTCGCGGCAGCAAACGCTGCGCCCGCAGGTGCTCCAGCTTCCTGACGTGGTGTCGGAGGTGTCCCATCTGCTGAAGCGGCTGCTCGGCGAGACCGTGGAGCTGGTCGTGAAGCATGGCCGCAATCTCGGCCCGGTGCGCGCCGACCCTGGCCAGCTCGAGCAGGTCATCGTCAACCTCGCCGTCAACGCCCGCGACGCAATGGCCGAGACGAGCGGCGGGACACTCACCATCCAGACCTACTCGGTGCGCGCCGACCAGGTCGCGGAACTCGGCTCCGACATCTTGCCGGTTGCCGATTACAGCGCGCTATCAGTGACCGACACGGGCTGCGGAATCTCGCCCAGCGTGCTCGGCAAGATCTTCGAGCCGTTCTTCACCACCAAGGAGGTCGGCAAGGGGACCGGGCTCGGGCTGTCGACGGTCTACGGCATCGTCAAGCAGTCGGGCGGCTTCATCTTCGCCGATTCCAAGGTCGGGCAGGGCACCCGCTTCGTCATTTACTTGCCGGTCCACCGCGAGGAGGCGGGAACGGCTCGTTCACGCAAGCTCGGCAAGCCCAAGCAGGACGAGTTGTGGGGCAGCGGAACCGTCCTGCTCGTCGAGGACGAACCGATGGTGCGCAGCGTCGCCGAACGCGCGCTGACCCGGCATGGCTATACGGTCATCACCGCCGACAATGGCGAAGACGCGCTGGCTGTCCTCGAGCGCGGCGAGGAGATCGCGCTGCTGATCAGCGACGTGGTCATGCCCGGCATGGACGGGCCGACGATGGTCCGCGAAGCGCGCAAGACCCGCCCCGACCTCAAGATCCTCTTCATGTCGGGCTACGCCGAGGAGCAGCTCCGGAACTCGATCGACATCGAGCATGTGAACTTCCTGCCCAAACCCTTTTCGGTCACCGAACTGGCCGAGGCCGCGCGTCGCGCCGCCGGCACCAAATAAGCGCTTGGACGATTGCCGCCGGCTGGCTTATGCGGTCAGGACATGCCCAGTCCGCGTTCCATCCTGATCGTCGAAGACGAACCCCTGATCGCCATGATGCTCGAGGATTTCCTCGATTCGCTCGGCCACAAGGTGCGCGGCACCTGCGACACGGTGCGCTGTGCCCTCGACGAAGTCGAAAAGGGCGGGTTCGACCTCGCGATCCTCGACGTGAACCTGAAGGGCGAGAACGTGTGGCCCGTGGCGAGCAAGCTGCGCGAGAAGAATGTGCCATTCGTGATCGCGACGGGAGGCCACGTCGATCCGCCGCCGCCCGAGTTCAACGATGCGCCGGTGATCGAGAAACCTTACACGGTCGACCGCGTGACCCCGGCGATCGAGGCGGCGTTCGCCGGCTAGGCTGACGCCGCGTTTCGCGGCCGGCTCCATCTTCCATGTTCGAATTCCAGACCCACCTCATCTTCCCGACGCATGCCGTGCCGCGCGCGGGTCCGATGCCGCGCGGCGGCGAGGAGCTCAGCCTGAAAACGCCGGATGGGCAAACACTCAAAGGCACATTGCTCCCACCGGACGAAGCGCCGGGCGACGGAACGCTGATCCTCGGCTTTGGCGGCAATGCCTGGAACGGCCAGGACGTCGCCGAATATCTCCACGAGCTGTTTCCCGATGCGACCGTGGTGGCGTTCCACTATCGCGGCTACGCGCCGTCGGGCGGTTCGCCGTCGGCGGAAGCGCTGATCGCCGACGCGCCCCTGCTGTTCGATCTCGCGGTGGAGCGGGTGAAGCCCAGGCGTACGATCGCCATCGGCTTCAGCATCGGCAGCGGGATCGCGGCGAACCTCGCGGCGAAGCGGAAACTCGATGGTGTCGTCCTCGTAACACCCTTCGATTCCCTGAAAGCCGTCGCCCAATCGATGTACCCGTGGATCCCGATCGGGCCATTTTTCGACCACGAGATCGAGGCCGTGGCGGCGCTCGAAACCAATCCGGTCCCGGTCGCGATCCTGGCCGGCGAGCGCGACGAGATCGTGCCGGCCGAGCGCACCGACGCGCTTCGGCGGAAGGTCCAAAACCTGGTGTTCGACCGCACGATCGCGAGGGCCGGGCACAACGACATCTACGCCCGCTCGGATTTCCAGCTGGCGATGCGCGCGGCGCTAGACCGTCTCAAACTGTGACAGGCGCCACTTGCTACTGGCTTCGGGGCAATCCATATTCTTGAATTCAAAGGAGCAATCGCGGCGGGGGCGGCGTTAAGACTCCGGCAGAGTTGATTGTGCGATAAAGCGGGTTAGCATGGCTCTCATCGGGAGGCCGCCCGCGGCCGAGGTACAAGGACCGGAATGACCAAGCTTTCAGGCAGCGACAGCAAGAGCACCCTCTACTGCTCGTTCTGCGGCAAGTCGCAGCACGAGGTACGGAAGCTGATCGCGGGCCCGACCGTCTTCATCTGCGACGAATGCGTCGAGCTGTGCAACGACATCATCCGCGAGGAATCGAAGTCGGCGCTGGTCAAGACGCGTGACGGCGTCCCGACCCCGGCGGAGATCTGCAAGGTCCTCGACGATTATGTGATCGGACAGGACCGCGCCAAGCGCGTGCTCTCGGTTGCCGTACACAACCATTACAAGCGGCTCGCCCATGGCTCCAAGGCCGGCAACGAGGTCGAGCTGGCCAAGTCCAACATCCTGCTGATCGGCCCGACCGGCTGCGGCAAGACTCTGCTCGCCCAGACTCTCGCGCGCATACTCGACGTGCCCTTCACCATGGCCGACGCGACCACACTGACCGAGGCGGGCTATGTCGGCGAGGACGTCGAGAATATCATCCTGAAGCTGCTCCAGGCCTCCGACTACAACGTCGAGAAGGCGCAGCGCGGCATCGTCTACATCGACGAAATCGACAAAATCAGCCGCAAGTCGGACAATCCCTCCATCACCCGCGACGTATCGGGCGAGGGCGTCCAGCAGGCGCTCCTGAAGCTGATGGAAGGCACGACTGCGAGTGTTCCGCCGCAAGGCGGCCGCAAGCACCCGCAGCAGGAATTCCTGCAGGTCGACACCACCAACATCCTGTTCATCTGCGGCGGCGCCTTCGCCGGCCTCGAAAAGATCATCGCCGACCGCCTGCAGGGCAAGTCGATCGGCTTCGGTGCGCACGTCGCCGCGCCCGACGAGCGCAAGACCGGCGAGACCTTGAAGAATTGCGAGCCCGAGGATCTGCTGAAGTTCGGGCTCATCCCGGAATTCATCGGCCGCCTGCCGGTGATCGCCACGCTGATGGACCTCGACGAGGAAGCCCTGGTCAAGATCCTGGTCGAGCCGAAGAACGCACTGGTCAAGCAGTACGCCAAGCTGTTCGACATGGAGGATGTCGAGCTCGAGTTCACCGACGACGCGCTGCACGCGGTCGCCAAGAAGGCGATCGAGCGCAAGACCGGCGCGCGCGGCCTCCGCTCGATCCTCGAGGGCATATTGCTCGACACGATGTTCGACCTGCCGTCGATGGACGGGGTCGACGAGGTCCATATCGACAAGGACGTGGTCGCCGGCAGCAAGGAGCCGGTGCGGGTCTATTCGGCCAAGGACAAGGCGGACGACGCCGCCTAGGCGCCTTCCCGTCTCACGAATCCAGGAAGGTTAGTTCCCGCGGACCGCGGCCATCAGCTGCGTGCTGAACCGCTCCATCAAATGCGCGTCGCGGCCGTAATGGTCGGGCAGGAACTCCACCCCGCTCGCCGTCGGCTGGACCGTCAGATAGGTCATGTAAACGGGCACCGGCTTGGGCAGGTCGACCTCTTCCTCGACCTTGGGGTTCTTGCCCCTGGGCACGTAGCCGTCGAACAGCCAGTTGGCGAAACGCTTGTAATCTTCGACACGCACGCAGCCGTTGCTGATCCACAGCTCGTTCTTGGTGAAGTGATCTTTCTCCGGCGAATCATGGAGATAGATGCCGAAGTAGTTGGGCAGCATGAACTTCATCATGCCCATGGAATTGGCTGGGCTGGGCAGGCGGCGAAGCTTCACGTCGACGCGGCCGTCGACCACGCCCTGCCAGTCCACGGTGTGCGGATCGAGCACCTGGGCATCATCGCCGTAGCTGGTCAACACCTGGTATTCGCGGTCGGTCAGATAACTAACGCCCTGGGCGACGATCCGCGGCCCTATGAGGTTCTTCACCAGCTCCGGCGGGACGTTCCAGTACGGGTTCACGCTCGCATATTTGATATAAGCCGCCATCATCGGCGTCGCGGTCTCGGCCTTGCCGACGACGACCTTCATCTCGTCGACCTTGCGGCCGTTCTCCCATAGCGAAAGCCGCGCATCACCGGCGTCGACGACCGCATATTTGGCCTGCTCTTCGGGCGCGGGAAGGCGCTTGGCGCGCTCCATGTTGATGATGATCAGTTGCTCGTAATATTGAGCGCCGCGGTTCAGGGCTTCGATCGTCCCGGCGCCGGCGATGCCGTCGGCCTTGAGGCCGTGGACCGCCTGGAAGTCCTTGACCTTCGCGGCCAGCGCCGCGTCATAGGAATCGCTGCCGCCGAGGCCTAGGCGCTGGCGCAACAGCGCAACCCGCTCACCGGTCGATCCGGCTTTCAGCGTCGGGCCGGAAGGAACGGGCACGTCAGGAAGCGCGCCCCAGGTCTGCTGATACTTCATCAGACCACGGCGAAGATCGGTGTAGATCGGGTTGACCGAGGTGAAGAGATCGACCGGCGCGCCGCTCCACGCGGCGAAATTCATGTCCGCGAACGGCCCGTTCTTGTCATGCACCGCGCGCGGAACCAGCTCCTCGTCGATGTAGATCATGTCGACGCCCTGCTCGATCGCCGGGGGCAGGTCGATGGGTTCCAGCGCGGGCGCGCGGTCCTGCTGGGCGGCGGGCGATTGCCACGGCTGTTGCGGATTGACCGGCTGCGGCTGCGCCATCCACGGCTCCGCGACCGCCGGCCGCGGCAGCATCGGTGGCGGCGGGGGCGGGGCGGGCGCCGGCCATGGCGCATATTGCGCCAAAGCGGTGGCGGGCAAGCTCAATGCGCTCAGCGCAAGCAAGGTTCGACGAATGGTCACGGGCCCCAAGGTAGTGATCGAAACTGAACGATTACAGAATCATCGGTTAACGGCGCACGTGAGTCATTCACCATCGAGCGGCAGCGTGTCACGCTCTCCGACCGAAGCCCCAAGCGCCTCGGCGGTCTTTTTGACCTGCTCGTCGCTTGGGGGGTCGGGAAGCTCCTCGCCTGGAGCCAGCGCGTCATCGGGAATGCCGGGGCCAGTCCCGGCGATGGTCTCGTTGATCGGCTCTTCGTTCGGCCCGGTGCTGATCTTCTCGCGGTCGTCGGCCATGGCGCGTCTCCTCGACGTGAGAGCGAGCGATTGCTGTGGATTGTTCCGCCGCTTTGTTGCGCTGCAGAGAGGCCCCGCCCATATACTCGCCCATGACCCGCTTCCTGCCGATCCTCCCGCTTCGCGATATCGTCGTCTTCCCGCACCGTATCGTGCCGCTGTTCGTCGGCCGCGAGAAATCGGTGGCGGCGCTCGAAGCAGCGATGGCGGCGGACAAGGAATTGTTCCTCGTCGCCCAGCTCGATCCGGGCGAGGACGACCCCGATCGTGACGCGCTTTACGACCTTGGCGTGGTCGCGACCGCAATGCAGCTGCTGAAGCTGCCCGACGGCACCGTCCGCGTGCTGGTCGAAGGCGTGAAGCGCGCCCGGCTCGTCAATCTCATCCCGCGCGATGGCTATACCGTCGCCGAGATCGAGGACGTCGGCGAGGAGCCGATCGCCGAGCCCGAGGCGCAGGCGCTGATGCGCTCGGTCCTCGACCAGTTCGAGAATTACGCCAAGCTCAACAAGCGCCTGCCGCCGGAGACGGGTATCCAGCTGGCCGAGATCGAGGATCCGTCGGCGCTGGCCGACGCGGTCGCCTCGAACCTCTCGGTCAAGGTCTCGGACAAGCAGGCGCTGCTCGGTGAGCTCAACCCATCGCGGCGGTTGGAGATGGTTTTCGCCTTCATGGAAGGCGAGCTCGGCGTGCTCCAGGTGGAGAAGAAGATCCGCAGCCGGGTCAAGCGCCAGATGGAGAAGACCCAGCGCGAATACTATCTGAACGAGCAATTGAAGGCGATCCAGCGCGAGCTCGGCAATGAGAGCGAGGAAGGCGGCGACGAGCTCCAGGAGCTCGCCGACAAGATCCGCAAGACTCGCCTTTCGAAGGAAGCCCGGACGCGCGCCAATGCCGAGCTCAAGAAATTGAAGGCGATGGCGCCGATGTCGGCCGAAGCGACGGTCGCGCGGAACTACCTGGACGTGCTGCTCGGCCTGCCGTGGGGCAAGAAGTCACGGTTGAAGAAGGACATCGCCGAAGCGCAGCGCATCCTCGACGAGGACCATTACGGGCTCGAGAAGGTCAAGGACCGGATCGTCGAATATCTCGCGGTGCAGGCGCGGACCAACAAGCTCAAGGGCCCGATCCTGTGCCTCGTCGGCCCGCCCGGCGTCGGCAAGACCTCGCTGGGCCGCTCGATCGCGCGCGCGACGGGGCGCGAGTTCGTCCGCCAGTCGCTGGGCGGCGTCCGCGACGAAGCCGAGATCCGCGGCCACCGCCGGACCTATATCGGCTCGCTTCCGGGCAAGATTATCTCGAACATCAAGAAGGCCGGGACCACCAACCCGCTGTTCCTGCTCGACGAGATCGACAAGCTCGGCCAGGACTTCCGCGGCGATCCGAGCTCGGCATTGCTCGAGGTGCTCGACCCGGAGCAGAACAGCCGCTTCCAGGACCATTATCTGGAGCTTGATTACGATTTGTCGGACGTGATGTTCGTGACCACCGCGAACTCGCTCGATATGCCCCAGCCCCTGCTCGACCGCATGGAGATCATCCGGCTCGAGGGTTACACCGAGGACGAGAAGGTCGAGATCGCCAAGCGCCACCTGATCCCCAAGCAGATGGAAGCGCACGGATTGAAGCCCGAAGAGCTGGCGTTCAGCGACGACGTCCTGCGCGGCATGATCCGCCATTACACGCGCGAAGCGGGCGTCCGCACGCTCGAGCGCGAGCTCGCGAAGGTCGCGCGCAAGTCGCTGCGCCAGATCCTGGAAGGGAAGGTCGAGACGGTCGAGCTGACGCCGGACAATCTCGGCGACTTTCTCGGCGTTCGGAAGTTCCGTTTCGGCGTCGGCGAGGAAGAGGACCAGATCGGCGCGGTCACCGGCCTCGCCTGGACCGAGGTCGGCGGCGAGCTGCTGACCATCGAAGCGGTCACGGTGCCCGGCAAGGGCCAGATCCGGACTACCGGCAAGCTCGGCGAGGTGATGCAGGAATCGATTCAGGCGGCGATGAGCTTCGTCAAGGCGCGTGCGCCGGCCTATGGCGTCAAGCCGTCGATCTTCGCGCGCAAGGACATCCACGTGCACCTGCCCGAGGGCGCGGTGCCCAAGGATGGCCCGTCGGCCGGCATCGGCATGGTTACGGCGATGATCTCGACCTTGAGCGGGACCGCCGTCCGGCGCGACATCGCCATGACCGGCGAAGTCACGCTGCGCGGCCGCGTGCTGCCGATCGGCGGGCTCAAGGAGAAGCTGCTCGCGGCGCTGCGCGGCGGCATTCGCACCGTGCTGATCCCGGCGGAAAACGAAAAGGACATCGTCGAGCTGCCCAAGGCGCTCAAGGAAGGGCTGGAGATCGTGCCGGTGAGCCACGTCGACGAAGTGCTAGCCCGCGCTCTGGTCGAACCCTTGCAACCGATCGAATGGAGCGACGACGACGAGCATGCGCCCGAGCCGCCGGTCCATGCCCCGCCGGCGTCAGGCGAGCCCACCGTCCGCCACTGAACTCCTAGTCGCGCGGGATATCGCGCGGGTCGCGGATCACGCTCGTCACCATGCCATAATCGATGGCCTCATCGGCCGTCATCCAGTGATTGCGGTGGATGTCCTTGTTGATCCGCTCGATTGGCTGGCCGGTCTCCTCGGCGATGATCCGGACCAGGCGCTCGCGCATGCGCAAGATTTCCTTCGCTTCAATCTCGATGTCGGCGGCCATGCCGCGCGTTCCGCCCGCGGGTTGGTGCAGCAGGAAGCGGGTGTTCGGCAGG
>DATEIK010000070.1:0-15560 GCA_035279065.1 Sphingomicrobium sp.
TGAGAGCGTACGTATTGCGTGCTTTTCGACTAATAATGCGCCTTTCGCGATGTACTTCGCAATTGACGAAGCGCACATCATCTACTCGCTCCACCCCGCCGGCGGCCACCTGTATCTCTAATCGAGCAAACACTTTCTCACCATTCGAGAAACATTTGGTCATAGGCGGACCATACGGTAGAAATAGAGTTAATCCCGCAAAACTTTTTGTCGAAAGAAGCCTGACATCCCGGCCATTGATCGAGCCAAAGCTTGTGGGATCGACGATGATCGTGATTGGTCGAGCGTGAAAGTACCTCACTTCGATTTTATTAGAGTTGGCAAGAGTCACAAGGACGTCTTTCCCAGATCGAAGGCGTGCCGCCAAGGTCATGGAATGGATGGTCGCTGCATTGCCCTCCAATGATTCATAAAAGAAGGGCAGAGGGCTTGCCGATTCCACTGGCGTCATCGCGTGCCCGAATAAAAGAAAGACGACCGGCATCATTTCTTCGGGCACGTGGCGGAACCCACGTCCGCACCTTTCGCATGCAGATTAGCTCCCGGCGGCCAGTAATAAATTCGCCCACCAGCTGCCAAGGCCACATTCAACTGACCTCGAAGGCTCGGAATCGCTCGAAATGCCTCCATCAAACCCTGTATATCACTGTCGCCGACCTGAGCACCAAATCCCGATGAGTCGCTGAGATAGCCGTTTTTATCAGGCAAACTTGTCCACGGGTGATTGTGGGAAAGACCTACTGAGTTTTGTGACAGCGGTGCGGGAATTACGGTGACAGTTTACTAAATGCACGAAACTTCCTCCGCGGCCTTCGACTTCGGCCCGCGCCTTCGCGGCGCGAGTGATCGCCCGCTTTCGAGCTCGATCGCGCTGACCCATTCCGGGGTTCCGACGGGGCGTCCGGTCGTCTCGCTGATGCGCAGCGCCCGCGTCGCCTGCTGGTCCTCCTCGCCGCCGAGAAACGTCCCGAACTCGCCTAGCCGCTCGAGCAACGGGGCTACCTCGACCAGACCATCATCGACGCCGGCAAGATGCGCCCGGGCGCTCGACCACGGCCAGTCGCCGGCCCGGTCGACGAGCAGGGCGCGCACGGGGTTGAGCGCGACATAGCGCGCCGCCGCGCCGAGATGGCCTTCATCCATCGCCACTGCGCCGTATCGGCCCTGCCACAGATGGCCGGTCCAGCGATGGCGGGCGTTGATGAATGCCGTGTATCGCCGATGGGCGTCGGCGAACGTGCGCCTGAGGCCGTCCTCATCCGCGGGGACGACGATCAGGTGCACGTGGTTGGGCATCAGGCAGTAGGACCAGACGCGGGTCCCGGCGCGGCGCGCGGCCTCGGACAACAAGTCGCGGTAGAGGGCATAGTCGCCTTCCTCGAAGAACGTCTGCTGGCGCCGGTTACCGCGCTGCGTGACGTGATAGGGAACGCCAGGAAGCACCAGGCGGGCGAGACGGGCCATGCGAGCAGCCTCCTTGTCCCGAGCGGCGCGGAAGCTAGCAGACGCGAAGCGGCTGGCAAGGTGAATGTGGGTCGGGGACGGCGGCACGGGGGACGGATCAAACTGTCCCCAATCGCCCACAGCGCGAAGGCTAACGCAAAAACAGCAGTAAGGAAATCGCCGCCGCTTCGCGCCTCCGTCTATCCCCCAAACGGGTGATTGGCCGCCGACAGCCCGACGCCACGCTCAGGGCCGGACCAGCACCTTGAGCGCTTCGCGGTCGTTCATCGCGCGGTAGCCTTCGGGGACGCCGTCGAGGTCGACCGTGCGGTCGAACACGCGGCCCGGCTCGATGCGGCCGTCCATGACCTCGGGCATGAGCTCGTCGATATAGGCGCGGGTCGGCGCGGGACCGCCGGCGACGATGACGTTGCCGAAGAAGGTGCCGTTGCCGTCGATCGGCGCATAATGCGGCACGCCGACGCGGCCGATCGCGCCGCCGGGGCGCGCGATGCCGAGCGCGGTCTGCATCGCCTGCTCCGAGCCGACGCATTCGAGCACGGAATGCGCGCCGTAGCCGCCGGTCAGTTCGCGCACCCGCTCGATGGCTTCGTCGCCGCGCTCGCTTACCACGTCGGTCGCGCCGAACTCCCGGGCGAGGTCGATGCGCGGCTGGTGGCGGCCCATGATGATGACCCGCTCGGCGCCGAGGCGCCTGGCCGCGATCACGGCGCACAGGCCGACCGCACCGTCGCCGATCACCGCCGCGGTCACTCCAGGGCGGACGCGCGCGGTGAGCGCCGCGTGGTGCCCGGTGCCCATCACGTCCGACAGCGTGAGCAGCGCCGGCATCAAGGCGTCGTCGGGATCGACGTCGATCGGGTAGAGCGTGCCGTCGGCCTGCGGGATGCGCAACGCCTCGGCCTGCGCGCCGCCCGATTCCCACGAGCCGAAGAAACCGCCGTTCGGGCACGCCGTGTTGATGCCTTCATGGCAGATCGGGCAGGTGCCGTCCGAATAGCCGAACGGCATGATCACTAGCTGCCCCTTGCGGATGTGGTGGACGTCGCTGCCAATGTCCTCGACGATCCCGATCGCTTCATGGCCCATCGGCTGGCCTTCGGGGGTCTCGGGCAAGTCGTTGTACGGCCACAGGTCGCTGCCGCAGATGCAGGCGCGAGTGACGCGGATGATCGCGTCCGTCGGTTCCCTGATCGCGGCGTCGGGGATGGCTTCGATGGTGACGTCGTGCGCCTTGTGCATGATGGTCGCGCGCATCTCATTCGGCCCTTTCAAGCGACAGATATTCCGCGTCGGTGACGTGGTCCATCCAGCTGACCGGCGAACCGTTCAAGGATTCCTGGATCGCGATGTGGGTCATGGCACTGGTCTCGGTCGCGCCGTGCCAATGCTTGTGGTTCGGTGGGCACCAGATCACATCGCCGGCGCGGATCTCGACGCGCTTCTCGCCATCGCATTGGGTCCAGCCTATGCCGGCGGTGACGATGAGCGTCTGGCCAAGCGGGTGCGTATGCCAGGCCGTCCGAGCGCCGGGCTGAAAGGTCACGCTGGCGCAGCCGATGCGCGACGGCTCGGGCGGATTGTTCAAGGGCTCGATCGTGACCTCGCCGGTGAACCATTCGGGCGGGCCTTCTTGAGTCGGACGAGTGCCGGCGCGTTTCAGTTCCATGGGAACCTCCGTGCGCGGGGAGCGCGCGGATTAGCCCAGAGTTCCTTCGGCTGAACGCAGCGCCGCTTCGCGCGTTGTGGGGGCGTGGTTGGGATGGCTCTTGTGATGCTCGCCGCGGCAGCGCCGGCGGCGCCCGAGGCGGTGCCGGCGAGCGTCAGCACGGTCGCCGCGCCGGCGGCGGCGGAGCTGTTCGAGCGCGACTGGGTGCTGATGAACTGGGCACTGAAATTCTACGACCGCGACCGCGACATCCTGCTCGAGCCCAATGAGGCGCAAGCGGCGGCGGCGGAGTTCCGCAAGATCGCCGACGGCGACGGCGACGGGCGCGTGACGCCGAGCGAATATCGCCAGGCGCGCGCCTTCATCCTGGCGCGCTACTAAGCCTCGGCGCCGCCGCGCAGGGCGGAGGACAGCGCTTCGGACAAGGTCGCGAGGCGATAGGGCTTGAGGATCACCGGGCGCCCGCCGCTGCCCGCCTCGGCGATCTCCTGGCTGTAGCCGGTCGCCAACACCACGGGCAGTTGCGGCCGCTCGCACCCGAGCATCTCGGCGAGCTTGAGCCCGCCCATGCCGGGCATCACGACGTCGCTGAACACGACATCGAAATCGCGCGCGCGCGCAAGCTCGAGCGCTTCCTCGCCCGAGGCGGCGCGGGTCACGTCATGGCCGAGCTCGGTCAGCAGCGCCTCGGCGAAGGCGCCGACTTCGTCATTGTCCTCGACCACCAGGATCGCGGCGCCGGGCGGATGGTCCATCGCGGCGGGGGCGTCCGGCTCGGCCAAAGGCGCGGGCGGGCGGTCGACGCACGGCAGCAGGATGGTGATCGCGGTGCCCTCGCCCGGAACGCTGCGCGCGCGGACTTCGCCGCCCGACTGCGAGGCGAAGCCGTAGACCTGGCTGAGGCCGAGGCCGGTGCCCTTGCCCGTGCCCTTGGTGGTGAAGAAGGGCTCGAACACCCGGTCGAGCACTTCGGCGCTCATCCCCGGACCGCTGTCGGAAATCTCAACGGCGACGGCCTGGAACTCACCCTCTTCGTCAAAGCTGCGGATGGTCAGGCGGCCGCCATCGGCCATGGCATCGGCTGCGTTGGACGCGATGTTGAGGATCGCCGACTGGAGCTGGGCCTTGTCGACCTCGACCAGCGCGCAGCTCGCCTGCAAGTCGAGCACGACCGCGATCCGCTCACCCATGGTGCGGTCGAGGAGGTCGTCCATCTCCTCGATCAGGCGGTTGACGTCGAGCCGCTCGGGCTTCAGCGGCTGGCGCCGCGCGAAAGCCAGCAATTGCGAGGTCAGCGAGGCGGCGTGGGTCGCGGCCTGGACGATCGCCTGGGCGAAGCGCATCCGCTTGGGCTCGGGCAGCTCCGGGCGGCAGAGCATGTCGGCCGAGCCCTGGATCACCGTCAGCAAATTGTTGAAGTCGTGCGCGATGCCGCCGGTCAGCTGGCCGAGCGCCTGCATCTTCTGGCTCTGGCGCAGCTGCTCCTCGGCCTGGGCGCGCTGCGCCATCTGCTCTTCGAGGAGGACATTGGCCTGGGTCAGCGCCTCGGCGCGGCTGGCCAGCTCCTGGTTGGCGGCGCGCAGCTGGACCTGGGTGATGCCGAGGGCGACGACGACCAGCGTCGCGAGGAGAACGAGGCCGAGCAGCAGCGCATAGCGCGCGACGCGGCGCGACGCGGGCTCGCGGTCCACCTCGATATAGACGGTGCCGATGTGCTGGCCGGCCTGGACCACGGGCGCCGAGCCGCGCACCGCGTTGCGGCCGGGCGAGGGCATGGCGCGAATGTCCGTAGGCGGTGGGGCGCCGGTGCGGTCGTAGCCGGCGATCGCGGTGCCGTCGCGCTTGTAAATGGCGAGCCAGCGGATCTGGCGGTTGACGCGGAAGGCGTCCGCGGCCTGCTGCGCCGCGGCGGGGTCGTCGAAATCGAGCGCCGCCGCCGACGAGGCCGCGAGAACGTCGGCGAGCCCCTGGGTCTGCTCGGCGCGGGAGCGACTATAGCTGCCCTCGTTGACAGAAATGACGGTGATTCCGGCGAGCATGATCAGCACCGCCACCGCGAAGATCGCGGCCGGGGCCGAGCGCCAGCGGCGGCTGGTCTCGATCAGCTTCACCGCTGCTTCACTCCGACGGCGAGCGCGAGCAGGCGCGAGCTGATGGTGAGGCCGCGGCGCGCCGCTTCGGATTCGTCGATGAAGAAGCGCACCCGGCCGCTGGCGGTGACGAAGTGGATGATCCCGCGCTGACCGCCGTTGGCGGCGTCGGTCACGGTCAGCACGGGCTTGCGGCCGAGCGCAGCTAAGAGCTGGCCGGCGGGCAGCGCGCGAGTGCCCTGGACGAAGGCGATCTGGCAGCCGTCCGACCCGGCGGCGGAATCGAGGCGGCGGACGATGATGCGGCGGCCGTCGACCGACTGGCTGCGCGCCGCCTGGTCGACCGCGGCGCCGAACGGATTCCCGCCGATGACGCAAAGGACGTAGGGATCGCCGGCCCTGGGCGTGGCGGCCGGCGGCCAGGTCACGTAGCGGGCAAAGCGGGGCAGGAACGCCGCCTTGATCTCGGCCTCGCTCGCCTGGGCCCGCGCCGGCGACGCGGCGAGCAGCTCGAGCGCGGCGACCAGGGGCGCGGCAAGGAGAAAAGCCCGACCCATCAGAAGCGCGCGCGCGCTCCGCCGTAAACGGCGCGCTCGGCGCTCTGCGAGCCCGGGTCGTTGCTTTCAAGATGCGTGCGGTGAAGCAGGTTGCGCCCGGCGACGAACAGCTCGATCGCCTCGCTCGCCTGGTAAGACAGCTGGCCGCCCGCCTCGACGTAGGAGCCGATGCGCGGCTCCTGGCGGATGGCGCCGACCGCCCGCGCGTCGAGGCTGAGCTGAAGCCGGTTCGTAAGGTCGAAGTCGGAGCGGCCGATCACCTGCCACTTGGGATCGTTGCCGAGCGAGTTGCGAGGGATCAGTTCGGCATGGCCGGGCTTGTCGTGGAGGTCCTTCCACAGGGTCGACGCGCCGAGCGACACGCGCCATCCGGCGCGAACCTGGGCGTTGCCCCATGCCTCGATGCCGTAGGTCCGGCCTTGCGACCCGTTCATCAGCTGGAAGTGGCCGTCGACCAGCTCGGTCGAGCGCAGATCGTCGTAGAAATTGACGAAGCCGTTGAGCGAGACGCTGGTCGTGCTGCTGGGCTGGCCGCGATACCCCGCTTCGAGTGCGACCAGCTTCTCCGACGTGAAATCCGGCGCCGCGACGAGGATCGGCGGCGCTTCCAGTTGCCGGTCGATGCGCGACGGCGTCCGCACCGCGCGCGACACCGCGGCCCAGACGAGGTTGCGGTCGTTGGGCTGCCAGGCGAGCCGCAGGTTGGGCAACACCTGCCAGCCGGTGAAGCTCGACCGCTCGACCTTGACCCCGGCGATCAGCGACAGGTCCGGCGCCAGCCGGAAATGGTCCTGGACGAAGCCGTTGTAGACCCACAGCCGGCGCCGCGGCGGGTTCAGGTTGAAGACGTTGAGCTCGTTGATGAACTCGTCGCGCGTGGTGCGAATGCCGGCTCCGGCGACCAGATCGTGGGCGCCGAGAGTCGCGTTGAACTGGCCTTCGGCATCCATCGTCTGGAGCGAATCGTCGACCAGCGTGAACTGCCGCTTGAAATAATCATAATAAGCCTGGAGCTGGAACGACGAGGTCGGGCTGAGGGTGCGCGACCAGCGCGCGAGGAGGTTGTGACCGTTGGCGCCGTCGCCAGGAAGCGTGTCGGCGTCGGTGCGAAACAGGTCGCCCTGCACCGTCACATGATCGGCGTCGGTGACGAAATCGGAGCGAAAGCCCGCCTGCCAGCCGCGATAATCGTCGTCGAAGTCGGGGCCGAGGCCAGCCGGAAGCCCTTCGGCGTCGTGCCAGTCGGCATAGACTCGCACCGCGCCCGATTCGCCGATCGCGAACCCGTAGCGCGCGGCGGCCGTGCGCTCATCCGCGCCAGCGGTGCCGCGGACCACCGCACCGATCGTGTCCTGCGCATCGCGGGTCGTGATGTTGATGACGCCGTTCATGGCGTTGGGGCCGTAGAGGGTCCCGCCGGGGCCGCTGATGACCTCAATCTGCTGGATATCCTCGAGCAGCGGATAGTGGAGGTTCCACAGCACCGACGAGCCGAGCGGCGTGTAGATCGAACGGCCATCGATCAGCGCGAGCAGCTTGTTGCCCGCCTGGACGCCGTTGAAGCCGCGAGCGCTGATCGAATAGTTGCTCGCGTCGACCTGCTGGAGCTGGAGATTCGGAGCGAGCCGCAGCGCTTCGGGCAAGGAGGTTGCGCCGGAGGATTGGATATCATCGACGGTGATCACGTAGAGCGCGGTCGGCGCCGAGCTCAGCGGCTCCTCGCGCTTCGACGCCGAGCGGACCGGGACCTGAGCAAGCTGCTCGATCGAAAGATCCGAAAGGTCGGAGTCCGGTCCGGCAGCTTCCTGCGCCAATGCCGGCGAAGCGAGCGCGGTGCCGATGACGCAAGCACCGATCCAATAGCCTGGTCGCAACATGCGATACTCGACACCTACCGAAGCCCCCGCCGCGGCGGCATCTTCATCGCAGCGCTACGCGGACGGCGTCAAGGATTGATGAACGAGCGCCCGGCGAAAGCGAATCGCGGGGGCAAAAAGAAGAGGAGCAGAAGCGGGCGAGCCTCTGCTCCTCAAGGGAAGGTTGTGTGTCGGTGCTTTTGCCCGCGGATGAGGCGCTCGCCAAGATATCGAAGGTTGAGCTTACCGTTGGTTAGTGTGGCCATCGGGGTACTGCCGATGCGGCTGTGCGACGCGCCCCCGATCCTGTAGGGTCGGGCATCGTGGGGCGGGGGTTCCATCATCCTTCGGGGCGGGTCATCGCGCTCGGCCGGCTGTTGCTGGCGACGCTGTTCCTGCTCGCCATCCTGATCGACATCAGCCAGCCCGCCAAGGCGCCGGCGATCACTTATGCGCTGCTCGGCGCCTATGTCGCCTTTGCCGCCGTGCTGGTCGTCACGACGTGGAACAACTGGTGGCTGGAGGCCCGGCTGGCAGGGCCAGCGCACGCGATCGACGTGCTCGTCTTCGTGCTGCTGGTGTTCGTCACCGAAGGCTATACCAGCCCTTATTTCATCTTCTTCGTGTTCGTCTTGCTGTCGGCGGCAATCCGCTGGGGCTGGCGCGAAACGACGCTGACCGCGATCCTGCTGACCCTGCTTTATCTCGGCACCGCGCTGTTTGCGTCCGGCAAGGACGTGGATTTCGATGGCCCGCGCTTCATCGTCCGCACCGCGCAGCTGATCATCGTTTCCCTGATCCTGGTGTGGTTCGGCGCCAACCAGTGGCACGCGCGGTTCTTCATCCATTCGGACGAATTGCTGTCCGAGCCGTCGCTCGACAAATCGCCGCTCGAAACGGCCCTTGCCGCCGCGATGAAGAATGTCGGCGCGAAGCAGGGCGCACTGGTGTGGCGCGACAGCGAACGCAAGAACGCTCGGGCGATCGCGATCCGCGACGGCGAAAAGCGCGACGTCAAGCTGAAGCGCCGAGTGCTCGACGGCGATGGATCGAGCCCGTTCCTGTACGACATGGCCCGGCAGCGCGGCCTCAGGCGCGACGCCGAACGCAACCTGCGGCCGCTGGACCCGATTGAAGCCATCGGCGCCGAGACGGCCACCGCGGTCAGGCCGCGCGAGGGGCTCGCCCTGCCACTCGAGCTGGACAAGGGCGACGGCCTGATGTTCCTCGAGCAGGTGCCCAACCTGTCGACCGACCATATCGACCTTGCCGAGCAAATCGCCGCGGACGTTTCCGCGCACATTCAGCGCCACGCCCTGCTCAAGGCCGTCGAGGACAATGCCGAAGCACGGTCGCGACTGGTGCTGGCCCGCGACCTGCATGATAGCGTGGTCCAGTTCCTCGCCGGCGCGGCCTTCCGGCTCGAGGCGATGAAGCGCTCCGAAGCCGCGGGCGGATCGCTCCAGCAGGACCTGAACGAGCTCAAGCAGCTGATGATGCAGGAGCAAGGCGAGCTGAGGTCGTTCATCACCGCGCTGCGCAGCGGGCCCGAGGTCACGCTCGGCGACCTCACTCGCGACCTGAGGATGCTCGCGGAGCGCCTGTCCAAGCAATGGGCGATCGACTGCACCTTCTCGGGAGAAGGGGGCGAGGCGCCGATCCCGACGCGCGTCCATCTCGACGCGCACCAGATCGTCCGCGAGGCGGTCGCCAATGCGGTGCGCCACGCCGGCGCCAAGTCGGTCCAGATCGCGCTCGACGGCGGCGGCGAAGCGCTGCGCATCGACCTGGTCAACGACGGCGCCGAATATCCGCGCTACGGCGAGACCTATGAGCCTCCGCAATCCTTGCGGGAGCGGGTCGAACAATCGGGTGGTAAGGTCGAAATCGCGCGAGGCATGGACGTGACCAAGCTTTCCATTTCACTGCCCATTCGCGGAGGGAACGGCGCGTGAAGATCCTGATTGCCGACGACCATCCGATGATCCGCACCGCGATCGAGGTGCTGCTGCGCGATACCGGCCTGACGATCGGCGGGAGCGCGACGACCGGCGAGGAAGCGCTGCGCGCGCTCGACGAGGTCAAGCCCGACCTGCTGTTGCTGGACCTGCAGATGCCCGAAGGCTCGGGCATGGACGTGCTGCGGGCGGTGCGCTCGTCGGGCCGGCGGCTGCGCATCGTGCTGCTGACCGCCGGGATCGAGGACCCCGCGTTGATGGAGGCGCACTCGCTCGGCGTTGACGGGATGGTGCTGAAGAATTCCGATCCCGCTTACCTGATGGAATGCCTCGACGCGGTGCGCGCGGGGCGCAGCTGGATCGACCCCGAGCTGCGCGAACGCATCACGGCGCTGGGCGAAAGCCTGCCGGCCGAGCGCCCGTCGCTTGCCCCGCGCGAGCGCGAGCTCATCAAGTACGTTCGCCAGGGGCTGCGCAACCGAGAGATCGCCAAGGAGCTCGGAGTGACCGAGGGGACGATCAAGGTCTATCTCCACAACGTGTTCGACAAGCTCGGCGTCAAGAACCGCACCGAGCTTGCGATCCGCGCCGACGAATTCCTTGCCGGGAGTTTCGTCAAGCCTCCCCGCCCATAAGCACAGCTTATCGGCCGGGGACGGGCATTTGTTAGCGGGCCGCGTCCATCTGCCTTAGCCGCACTGATCGATTCGATCCCGCAATATCAGGAGACATAAGTTGACCAAATCGAGCCAGGGGCTGGCCGAACTTGGCGTACTTGGCACAGGGCGGATGGGCCCGCGGCTGGCGGCGATGTTCGCCCGCGCCGGGCGGAGAGTCATTCTCGGCTCGCGCGACCCCGACCGCGCGCAGGCGATCGTCGACCAGCTCGGCATCCCCGGGCTCAGCGCGGGCTGTTACTCGGACGCGCTGTGCAGCCCCGCGATCCTGCCGGCGATCTTCATCCGCGACGGGCTGTTCGACATCCTCGACCGCTCGTGCCGCAAGCTCTCGGGCAAGCTGCTGATCGACATCAGCAACCCGTTCAACGCCGACTACAGCGATTTCGTGACGCCGTGGGACACGAGCGGCGCCGAGGAGCTGCAGCGGCGCTTTCCGCAAGCGAAGGTCGTGGGCGCATTCAAGAACGTCTTCTGGGAAGTGTTCGACCACCCCGAGTTCGGCGAGGCGCTGAGCGACGTGCTGATCACCGGCAACGACGCCGAGGCCAAGGCGCGTTTCCTGCGCCTCGCGGAGGGAACGCCGTTCCGGTATCTCGACGCGGGCGAACTCATCAACAGCCGCACCGTCGAGCGCCTGACGATGATCACCGGCAGCCTGGGGCGCCAGCTGAACTCCTATCCGCGAATGAATTGGCGGCTGCTCACCCAGCCGCAGCTGGAGGCCGTCGCCGCGACCGCCGGTTAGCCCGCGAGGCGCTTGGCCCCGAGGCCGACGACCATCTGGTTGGCACGGTCGTAGGGGAGCGGCTTTCCGAACAGATAGCCCTGAATGACGTCGCAGCCGAGGTCGCGCATGCGCTCGAAATCCTCGGCGGTCTCGACGCCTTCGGCGGTGACCGACATGCGGAAGCTCTTGGCGAGCTGGACGATCGACTGGATGATCGCGACGTTCTCCGGCCGGGTTCCGGCCTCGCGCACGAAGCTGCCGTCGATCTTGAGCTTGTGGAACACGGCCTTGTTCAAATAGCCGATCGAGGAATAACCGGTGCCGAAATCGTCGAGCGCGATGCCGACGCCAAGCGCGCGCAGACGCTTCAGCACGTCGAGGGTCGAGCCGTTGTCACCAAGGAACACGCCTTCGGTCACTTCGAGCTCGATGCGGTTGCCCGGCAGCTTGTAGCGCGACAGGGCCTCGCTGACGACGTTGGGCAGGTTGGGCAGGACGATCTGCTTGGGGCTGATGTTGAGCGCGACGGTGATCGGCTCCGGCCAGGTCGCCACGGCCTTGCAGGCCTCGTCGATCACCCACTCGCCGATCGCGGGCATCAGGCCGCTTTCCTCGGCGACGGGGATGAAGACGTTGGGCGGGACGAAGCCGCGCTGCGGGTGGTTCCAGCGGATCAGCGCCTCGAAGCCGATGAGCTTCTGGGTCTTGGCATTGATCAGCGGCTGGAAGGCGAGGTGGAATTGCTTCGAGGCGATCGCCGAGCGCAGGTCGGCTTCGAGGCGGACGCGGTCCTCCTGTTCCGACTGAAGCTCCGACGAGAAATAGCGCGCGCAGCCGCGGCCGGCGTCCTTCGCCTGGTAGAGCGCGAGGTCGGCCTTGAGGATCAGATCGTCGACGGTCGCGCCGTCGATCGGCCCGAAGGCGCAGCCGATCGAGACGCCGATGCGGATCTCGGTCTGGTCGATCAGGTAGGATTCCTTGATCGAGTTGATGATCCGGTCGGCCAATAGCTCGACCTGCTTGCGGCTCTGGGCGTCGGTGATGACGATGGCGAACTCGTCGCCGCCCATGCGGCCGACATGGCCGTCGGGACCGACTTCGTCGACCAGGCGCTTGGCGACCGCGCGAAGCACGGCGTCGCCCTTCGGGTGGCCGAAGGTGTCGTTGACCGGCTTGAACCCGTCCAAGTCGAGGAACATGATCGCGCACGGGACATTGCCGGTCGTCGCGGCGCGCAACGCCTCGCCGAGCAGCTGGCGGACACGGCCGCGGTTGGGCAGGCCCGAAAGCACGTCGACATTGGCGAGGTGGGTCAGGCGCTCCTGCGTCTGGCGGATCTCGGTGATGTCGGAACCGACTCCGCGGAAGCCTTCGAAGCGGCCGGCGGTGTCGATGATGGGGTCGCCGGCGATCGAGATCCAGCGCGCGCCGCGCGGGGTGTCTAGCTCCATCTCGAGCGAGTTGAACGGCTGGCGCTCGAGCAGGACGCGGCCGAGCTCGGCATGACCGCCGAGTAGCGCGGGCAGCGAATGACCGAGCAACTGGGTGCCCGGCCGGCCAAGCAAGGTGCTCATGCGCGAGCTGATGTAGGTGACTCGGTTCTCGGCATCGACGGCCCACAGCCAGCCGACGCCGCGCTGCTCATATTCCTGGAGCAGCAGGCTGGCGCTTTCGCTCTGGCTGCCGACGTCGGCGTTGGTCTTCAACTGGTGGAAGGCCCAGCGGGCGACGGCGAGCACGCCGAAGATGGCGACGCCGAGCGTGAAGATGATCGACAGCATATGCTGGAAGGGCACGCTGTGGCGTCCGATCAGCAACGCCCCGCCGACGCCGGCGGTAAAGGCGACCATCCAGGCGGTGACGCACGGGGGGACGACGACAAGCCCGAGCGCGCCGATGCCGAGGCCGGCCATGATCGACGCGGCGATGACCTGGCTTCCGGGCTCGAGCGTCGGGAACAGGTAGAGCGGCAGGCTGAGCCAGACCACGGCGCGCAGCGTGACGTCGCCGACCATCAGCCAATTGGGCACGCGGCGGCCCGAGCGGCCGACGCAGGTGATCGACTGGGTGCGCGCGAGATGCATTGCGGCAAGGTTGAGCGCGCTGACCGCCGCGGCCCACGGCATCAGCCAGGTCGCGTCATGCGAGCCCCACAGGCTGGCCACCATCATGACCGCGGCGATGATGTTCGCTGCGGCGAAGAAAGGTGCGAGCTGGGCGCGCGAGATCAGCTGGACGTCGCGCAGCGGCGAGCTTTCGTCGTCGGCCTCGCGCGAGGCGAGACCAGCGGATTCGCCGCCCGGAAGCCGGGCCGAAATCAAGCGCTTATACCTGTCAGGAGCCTCGTACATCCGCCCGCCGTTCCACGTGTCCGTGACGCGGGATAACCAAAGAGCGTTTAAGGCCGGTTAAGGGCGGTGATTATCTCCCGTTCCCCTCCAGCCCGAGCTTGTCGAGGTCGCGGGTGACGATCGGGTGGTAGAGCGGCCGCGCCTGGGCATAGATTCGCTTCGCGATCGGCTTGCCCCACGACGAATCCCTGGCGAGCGCGGTGATCAGCGGCTTCACGAACTTGCCGCGCCCCTGCGAGGTCAGGAACTGCTCGAGCGACGGGACCGCGGGATCGTACCGGTTGGACACCGCGAGATCGAGCCAGGCGAAGCGAATCTCCATGTTCGACGCATCATTGAGGCCGAGCCCGCGATTGAGTTCGTCGAGATAGCCCTTGCCGAGCTTGCGCGGCAGGCGATTGAGGAAGCGCAGCCGCTCCTCGGTGTTCCATTCGCCCCAGGATTGCGGGCGGGCCGCAACCTTGGCGAAGACGGCAGCGGCCTTGTCCTGCTCCGAAAAGGTGCCGGCGGGTGGGCGCACCATGTTGGAGGGGATTCCAGGCTGATAGACCCATCGGTCGAGCATCAGCTTGTCCTCCAGCGCCTTGTCGCCCTTGACGAGGTTTGCCCGGATGTCGGCGAGGAACATCGCCGAAGTCACCGGCTGGAAGGCGTGGCGGTCGAACCAGCCCTTGAGCCAGGTATCGAAGCGGTCGCGGCCGACGATCGCTTCGACCGTGCGCAGGAACTCGGCGCCCTTCTCGTAGGAGATGTCGCTCAAACCCTCGTCGGGATGGCGGCCCTTCAGGTCGAGATGCAGGCGGGTGTCGGGGGAAGTTGGCCCGCCCGCTTCGGCCACGGCCTTGTTCATCGCATCGATGCTGAGCGCGGCATGTTCCTCGGCGGCCTTCTTGCCATAGAGCTCCTCGACGATGCGGCCCTCGGCGTAGGTCGTCATGCCCTCGTTGAGCCAGAAGTCGTTCCACACGGCGTTGGTCGCGAGATTGCCCGACCAGCTGTGCGCAAGCTCGTGCGCGACGAGACTGACGAGGCTCTTGTCGCCGGCGATGAAGGTCGGCGTCAGGAAGGTCATGTTGGGATTTTCCTGCCCGCCGTACGGGAAGGAGGGCGGGAGGACGAGGACGTCGTAGCGGCCCCAGCGGTACGGGCCGTAGAGCTTCTCGGCCGCGGCAACCATCTTCTCGGTATCGGTGAGCTCGCGCGCGGCCGCGTCGAGCGTCACCGGCTCGGCCCAGACTCCGGTGCGCGGGCCCAGCGACTTGAACGCGAGATCGCCGACCCCGATCGCGATCATGTAGGACGCGACGCTGTGGTCCATGCGGAAGTTGAACACGCTTTCGCCGCCCTGAGTGATCGGCTGCTCGATGCGCGGCGCGCTCATCACCACGGTCATGCCGGCCGGCACGTGGATCGCCGCTTCCCACGTCTGGCGTACGCCGGGCGAGTCCTGGGTCGGGATCCAGCTGCGGTTCTCGATCGCTTCGCCCTGGCTGAACAGGAACGGCATCTTCTTGCCCGCGGTCTGCTGCGGCGTCAGCCACAGCAAAGCGCCGGCGTCAGGCGCGCTCCGGTAGGTGATGACGAGGCGCCTGGTATCGGGCTGGAGGCCGATGGTCAGCGGGGCGCCGAGATTGGGGTCCCTGGCGCCGACCTTGAACGGCAGCGGATGCTTCGATCCGTCGGTGACGCCCTGGATTTCGAGCCCGGCGTCGTCGAGCACGATTTCCTTCGCGTCCGGCTTGCGGTCAATGTCCAGCGTCGCGGTGCCGCCGATGCGCCTGGCGTCGAAGTCGACGGTGAGATCGAGCGCGACATGGGTGACCCGCGCCTCGAGCGGCCGCGCGAAGCTGTGCGTGTCGACCGCGTCGGGCGTGGTGAGGATTGGCGCGAGCGCCGCCTCCGCGGCTTGCGGCTGCGCCTGGTTGCCCGGCTCGCCCCCGCGGCAGGCGGAAAGCAGGAGGAAGCCGGCAAGCGCGAGACGGGCAAGAAGCTGCATTCGGGCGATTCCCCTGGATGGCGGCCGGCAGTTCAACGCCGGGAAATGGTTCGAGTGCCCCGCTAGAGCGGCGATCGCCCGCTCCGCAAGCGTGGCGGCTCGCAAAGACCGCGCTCGCCTTCTATATCGGCGGCGATGGCGACCGACAGCGCGACCCTCGACCGGCGGGCGGCCACGCCGCGGCGCGCCGCCGACGCGCCGCAGATTCGCTC